>NZ_BAAGPS010000117.1:0-1019 GCF_054783935.1 Streptomyces pseudoechinosporeus | reverse complement strand
CGCACATGAAGTCAATCGTGTTCGGGCGAAGTTGGCGTTATTCGTTGCGGATGTGTTCGCCTCGGTGCCGCGCAAGGACCAGCGGGCGAAGGGCGACTGCTATCTGCGAGGACTGATGATGGACGGTCGCCGCAAGTCCATCCAGGCCATGGCGGAGCGGCTGCCGGACGGCAACGAGCAGAACCTGCAGCAGTTCGTGAACCAGTCCACCTGGGATCCGGTGCCGGTGCGTCGGCGCATCTGTGAGCGGATGGTGCCGCAGATCGGCCCGGACGCCTGGGCGGTCGATGACGTGTCGTTCCCCAAGGACGGAAGGATGTCGGTGGCGGTCGCTCCCCAGTACTGCGGCGCTTTGGGCAAGCAGGCCAACTGCCAGGTCGCGGTCAGCGTGCACGCGGTCTCCGACACCGCCTCGTGCCCGCTGAACTGGCGGCTGTTCCTGCCCCAGGAGTGGGCAGATGACACCGTCCGGCGCCGACGGACCGGCGTGCCGGAGGACGTCGGGCACCGGGAGAAGTGGCGGCTGGCCCTGGACGCCCTGGACGAACTGGCCACCTGGCGCCTTGCGCCGCCGGTCGTGGTGGCGGATGCCGGCTACGGCCAGAACGCCGACTTCCGCGCTGCCCTGGCCGAGCGGGGACACGCGTACGTCGTCGGCATCCGCGGCGATATCACCGTCCAGCCGCACGAGGCGGTCCCCGCCACCCCCGCCTGGTCCGGCAACGGCCGCCGGCCGGTGCCCCGCTACCGGCAGCCACCGGTGACGGTGGCACAACTGGCCGCGGCCGCCGGACGGGAAGCCTTCAGCGAGGTGACCTGGCGGGAAGGCTCCCGCGGCCCGATGACCTCCCGCTTCCTCGCGCTGCGGGTCCGCCCGGCCGGGGTGCGCTCGCGCCGGCTGGCCCAGGCAGCCGCGGTGGCCGAGCACGGCCGGTGGGACGGCGTCCTGCCCCAGGTGCGACTGCTGGCCGAATGGCCCGACGGCGAGGACGAACCCACCCGGTTCTGGCTGTCCGACC
>NZ_BAAGPS010000116.1:0-1016 GCF_054783935.1 Streptomyces pseudoechinosporeus | reverse complement strand
CGGGGTGAGGGAGGGATGCGGCGTCTTGTGTCCGCTTGATGGCCGAGGGGTGCGCGGTGGCGTCGGTGCTGGGAATGCTGGAGGAGCGGGAGGCGGCTGCCCGGGTGCGGGTGGAGGGCCTGCGGGAGGAAGCCGCGCGGCTGGCTGAGGCGTTGGAGGCCGCGGAGATCGAGCTGGACCGGCGGGTGATCGCGCGGGAGGAGCTGGTCGAGGCGTTGGCCGCCTCCGCGGCCGGGACGACTGCCGTGACCGAACCCCAGACCGAGCCTGAGCCTGAGCAGGCAACAGCGCCTTCGCCTGCACCGGTGCCGGGCTCGACGGTGCCGCCCTGGCGGGACGGGCTGCCGGTGACGGTGCTGGCGCCGGACTACCAGCGGATTCTGGGCGTGCTGGAGGAGCGCACTCCGGCGGGCCACGGGCCGCTCAAGGCCAGGGAGATCGCGGTGGGGCTGGGCTCTGAGACGACGCCGGCGAAGGTCGAGGGGGTGCGCTCGAAGGCCAGGCGTCTGGCGGAGCGCGGGTGGCTCCTGCAGGAGACGTCGGGGGCATTCAGTGCCGGCCGGCGGCCCGTGGCCGGGCCAGACGCCGGCCCATCCGCGTGACCATCGACCACCGGATCATCGCCTCGCTGGAAGCGGGCAGCGTCTCGTAATCACGGGCCAGACGGCGGGAGTTCATCAGCCACGCGAACGTGCGCTCTGCCACCCAGCGTCTGGGGAGCACCACGAACCCCTGCATGTCGTCGGTGCGTTTGACGATCTGCAGGGTCAGGGCGAGTTTGTCCCGGCACCAGTCGACGAGGCCGCCGGTGTAGCCGCCGTCGGCCCAGACGAGGGTGATGTCGCGGTGCAGACGGCGCAGCCGCATCAGCAGGCCCACGGCGGCGTCCCGGTCGCCGATGTTCGCGGCGGTGACCGCGACGGCCAGGAGCAGGCCGAGGCAGTCGGTCACGATGTGCCGTTTGCGGCCCGGCACCTTCTTCCCGCCGTCGTAGCCGCGTGAGGAGGCCGGCACCG
>NZ_BAAGPS010000115.1:0-548 GCF_054783935.1 Streptomyces pseudoechinosporeus | reverse complement strand
ACCGCCGGCTATCGGACCGACGGCGTGGCCGAGTACTGGCATCCGGAGCGGGACACACCCTCGCTGTCCCTGGAGCGTGCAGAGAAGGCGACTGCCGCCACCAGGGGGATGCACATCGCGTTCACGGCGGGCAGCCGGGACGCGGTGGATGCCTTTCATGCGGCTGCGGTGGCGGCCGGGGGCACATCCCGGCACGCTCCTCACTCATGGAGCGAGTACCGCGCCTACTGTTCGTTCGTCAGCGATCCCGACGGCAACAACATCGAAGCCGTTCACAAGGAGATCCCGTAGCGGCCCGGTTCTGGTCAAGCAGCTTCGGTAATCGGGCGTCCGCCCCAGCGGATGCCCTTCTCGCTGCGAATGCGGGCGCGTTCCTTGCGTTGGGCGGCGAGTACGTCGGGGTGGCGGGCGTTGGCGTTGCGCCAGCGCAGGTAGGCGTGCAGGGCCCGGGTCTGGACGGTGTGGTTCGGGTGGTGGGAGTTGGCCAGGGTGAACTGCCGCAGCGGGCCGAAGTGGGCCTCGATCGGGTTGGCCCAGGAGGCGTAGGT
>NZ_BAAGPS010000114.1:0-1820 GCF_054783935.1 Streptomyces pseudoechinosporeus | reverse complement strand
CTGTGCGGGAGATGAAGGATTTGTGGCCCTTCGGCGTCGCCCTGCGGGGGGAGACGTCAAACCGCCTCATGCCGCGTTAGCTGAAGACTGTCGTGGTGAGCGATGAGGAAAAGGCGTCGTGAGAGGCGTCAGGTGGGGACCGGGAAGACGAACGCAAGTGAATCGCTGCCGACGTGTCGAAAAACTTACAAACGACATCGAAACCGGAGTGTGACCAGAACTCCGGGATGAGCCTGGCGGGTGCCCGTCTATTGGCCAGGCGGTGTCCGGCATGTAGGCGACGTGAGTCCGGTCTGCGGCTTCCGCGCGGAACAGGAGAAGGCGTACCCCGATACCGCCCCACCCCTGTGGTGGGGGAGAGGGAGCACCCCAAGCAGCGGACACTGTGAGGGGTTGAGTACCGATGCGGGGTGTGCTGGCGGACCGGCTCGTAGTAGTGGTGAAGCCCCTGTAATGGGGGTGGAGCGAAGGGGCCGGGTCGTTCGTGACTGTGTTGATCGCATCAACCGGACAGCGTCCGGGAGGAGTTCGGTGGACCAGTTGAAGTCACAGGTCAAGCCGTTTGAGATTTCGAAGTGGGAAGTCAAGGAAGCATGGGAGGAAGTCAGGGCGAATAAGGGAGCGCCCGGGGTGGATGGGCAGAGCATTGCTGACTTCGAGAAGGACCTGAGAAACAATCTCTACAAGGTCTGGAACCGGATGTCATCGGGCTCCTACTTTCCACCCCCGGTGCGTGCGGTGACGATTCCCAAGTCGCACGGAGACGGCACGAGAATGCTTGGCATTCCCGCTGTCGCCGACCGTGTGGCCCAGACCGTCGTGGCCCGGCATCTGATGCGCCGGGTGGATCCTGTGTTCCATCCGGATAGCTTCGGATACCGGCCCGGACGGTCTGCCTTGGACGCGGTGGAGAAGTGCCGGGAACGCTGCTGGAAACGGGACTGGGTGGTCGAGTTCGACATCACCCAGTTCTTCGACAGCGTGCCCTGGGACCTCATGGTCAAGGCTGTGGAAGCGCACACGGACGCCGTCTGGGTGAAGTTGTACGTTGATCGGTGGCTCCGTGCGCCGCTTCAACTGCCGGACGGCTCCCTGCTGGAGCGAGAGCGCGGGACACCCCAAGGCGCCCCGGTTTCTCCCGTTTTGGCGAACCTGTTCCTGCACTACGCGTTCGATGCCTGGATGGTCCGGGAGTTCCCGACTGTACGGTTCGAACGCTACGCGGACGATGCGGTGCTGCACTGCGTCACCGAGCGTCAGGCCCACGAGGTGCTGGCCGCGCTCAGGGACAGGATGGCCGAGGTCGGACTGCATCTGCATCCGGCCAAGACCCGGATCGTGTACTGCCGGGACGGCGCACGCCAACGTGCCTTCGAGCACACGGCGTTCACGTTCCTCGGATACACCTTCCGCGCCAGACTGAACCGGAGCCGGCACGGGAATCTGTTCCTGTCGTTCGAGCCGGCGGTCAGCAAGGACGCCCTGAAGAAGATGGGGCGGGAAGTGCGGTCCTGGCACCTGCACACCCGCTCGGAACTGTCCTTCCAAGACCTCGCCCGCAGAATCAACCCTGTCGTGGCGGGATGGATCAACTACTACGGCCGGTTCCGGCCCTGGGAACTGGATCCCTTCCTGATGCGCATCAACGCCTACCTGGTGCGCTGGATCCGCCGGAAGTACAAGCGGCTCGCGGCCAAGCGGAAGGCCATCGCGAAGATGCACGAGATCGCCCAGCGGTATCCCCGTATGTTCGCGCACTGGCGTTGCACCACCGCAGCCGTATCGATCTGACGATCAGAACGACAAGAGCCGTATGACGG
>NZ_BAAGPS010000113.1:0-772 GCF_054783935.1 Streptomyces pseudoechinosporeus | reverse complement strand
CGGGTGGGGCGCGAAGTGACCCAGGGCAGCTGACCGGCCCTGCTGCGCCACGCCGAGCGACGCGCACAGCGTGAGATGGCCGACCTCAACTCCCTGCTTGACGCGCACTCCGACGTGCGTCTACCAGTCATCCACACCCCCCGCACGCACGCCGACCGCCCGTTCGGTCACGCTGCCCCGCGGTGTGAACGCGCTGCGGGCCTCGGGGAGTTGCTCTCGTTGCTCGCTCCGAAACCGGCACCGGGAGCTCCGCCACCGGGACACTGGACGCCGCTGCGCGCGCCGGAGCGGCATCCGTGACCCGGGAACGTACAGAACTCGCTTATTCCGTACGCGCGTTGGCGGGACACCGGCGGGCCCGCCGCCGACCACGGGGCCCGTCCAGCGGTTCGAGTTGCCGGATGCCGGGCGCCAGGGGCCCAGCACTCGGTCCGCGGCGCCAGGCATCGGCCGGGCGACGCTGTACCGCGAGCTGCGGGGCTGTCGCTGCCCACCGGCGGCACGCCGGCCGCACCTAGGAACGGCGCCCGGGCCCGCGTCGGCCGCGGGCGCCGTCCGCCGGGTCACGGCTGTGCCGGGGCCGCCCTGCGCAGGGCGGTGACGCAGGTGGCGATCGCCCGCTGGAGTTCCTCCAGACGCTGGACCATGTCGTCCTCGTAGATCGCGTCGAGGTCGTCCACGTCGTCGAAGGTCAGCTCCTGGAAGACCTTCGTCGCCTTCTGGAGGCTGCTGTAAAACTTCGTACGGCGCTCCTGGAGGCGTAGTTCCGGGT
>NZ_BAAGPS010000112.1:0-2295 GCF_054783935.1 Streptomyces pseudoechinosporeus | reverse complement strand
TGGACCACAGGACCATGGCCTCGTGGTGCTCGGGTAAGCGTTCGTAGTCGCGTACGCAGCGGCGGTGTTGGGAGATCCACGACAGGGTACGTTCCACAACCCACCTGCGGGAAAGCACGACGAAGCCCTTGACGTCGTCGCTGCGTTTGACGATTTCCAGCGTGAGCTGGAGTTTCTCCCGGGCCCAGTCGACGAGCCTGCCGGCGTAGCCGCCGTCGGCCCACACCAGGGTGATCCTTTCGTACAGGTCGCGTAGGAAGACCAGGGCGGGGCGGGCGCCGTCACGGTCCTGCACGTTGGCGGCGGTGACCAGCACGACCAGGATCAGGCCGATCGTGTCCACGACCACGTGCCGTTTGCGGCCCCCGACCTTCTTGCCCGCGTCCCAGCCCCGGCTATCCGCCCCCACGGTCTCCGCCGCGCGTACCGACTGCGAGTCGATGACGGCGGCGCTCGGCTCGCGCTCGCGTCCTTCGGCCTGGCGGACCTTCTCACGCAGGTCGTTGTGGAAGGCGAGGGTGAAGCCCTCGCGGTTCCAACGGGTAAAGATCGCGTGCAGTGTCTTCCAGGGGATACCGAAGTCGACGGGCAGGTTGCGCCACTTGCAGCCGTTGTCGGCGATGTAGCAGAGGGCGTCGACGACCAGGCGACGGCAGTACACCTCGGGGTGCCCGCCGTAGCCGTCCAGCCATGCCGGCCACGGCAGCAACGGTTCGACGACTCGCCACTCCGCGTCCGTCATGTCCGAGGTGTACAGGTGGGGACGCACAGGGCGTCCGGCGCCGTGCCCGAACCGGCACGCCACACATGAGCAGCGAGTTTCCTCGTCTGGGGTGACAGAGGCGGACGAGGGCGCGTAGAGCTGCATGACAGGACCTCTTGGCGCAGTCGGGCGTTGACACCTCAGCTGCTATCAAGAGGTCCTGCTCGTGCGGGTCACTTCGCGTGTTCCGGCCCCACCGCCCAAACGATCAGTTCGCGGAGAAGCATTCAGGGGTGGGAGTGGGGGGCGGGTCGTTGGGCGAGGGCTTTGCTCTGGGCAGGCAGGCCGATGCGCCAGGAGAAGATCACGGTCATGACCATGCTGATCAGTGCGGGTATGAGGACCCCGACTCCAACCTCGTCCCGGACGAAGTTGGAGAACACGGCCACCGTGAACACGCCGGACGCCAGTGCGAACGCGGATGCGAGCATCGGCACCGCGCGTTCCGCCGGCAGTCCCGCGCCGGCGGCCAGTGCGGCACTCACCAGCGCGTCGGGGGCGACGAAGGCGCTCTCCACATCGCTCACGAGCAGATTGACGAACGTTCCCAGGCTGATGAAGGCAGCCACGCATCGGCCGACAGTAAGGGTGGTGGGCATTTTCCGCCTCCTTCGGTTCGGCGGCGCTCATCGCCACAGCGACCACCGTGTTGTCTACAGCGTAGACATGGCGAGTGCGAGATGTCTACAACGTAGACAAGGTGCGAGACTGGAGGCATGGCCAGGACTCGCTTCCTCACCCCCGAACTGATCGTCCGCACAGCCCTGGAGGTGGGCGATCGCGGCGGTGCACAGGCGATGACGATGCGCCGGATCGCAGCGGAGCTGGGATGCGACCCCATGGCGCTCTACCGGCACTTCGCAAACCGTGAGGCCCTGCTCGACGCCATTGCCGACCTCGCCGTCGCCGAGGTGAGGGACGCCGACCTCCGGATGCCGTGGGATGAGCGCATCTCAGTGACCGCAGACGCCATCCGCGAGGCCGCGCTGAGGCATCCGGGGATTACAGCGCATCTGGCCGCGCGTCCGCCCATGGGAGAGAACGGGCGGCGGATCGCCGCAGGCGTGCTGGGGGCGCTCGGGGCGGCCGGGCTGCCGCCGGCCACGGCGGTACGAAGCTTCCAGACACTCATGGCCTACCTGGCCTCATCGCTGGCCATGGCGGTCCAGGCGGGGGCGCGGGACCGGCGCTGGGAGCAGGTACGCGACATGGTGAACGAGCTGCCCGGAGCCGCCGCTCCGGGCGAGGAACTATTTGTCGTCGGGTCAGCCGAACAGTTCCGATTCGGGCTGCGACTGCTGCTGGCCGGCATCAGGGCGGAGGCCGCACCCGGTCGATGACCAACCGTCTGCGGACCGGCCCCAAAGACGTCCCGGCGTCTCCAGCAGTCGGAATCAGAGCCGGGCAGCCCGCCCTACTATGCGCCTGTCTTCGTCGTGCTTTCCCGCAGTCGTGGATCTCCCAACACCGCCGCTGCGTACGCGACTACGAACGCTTACCCGAGCACCACGAGGCCATGGTCCTGTGGTCCA
>NZ_BAAGPS010000111.1:0-1655 GCF_054783935.1 Streptomyces pseudoechinosporeus | reverse complement strand
AAGGTCGGGTGTGATCCACTCGGGTTCGAGGATGTAGATGCCTCGCCCCGTGCGGTGGAGGATTCCCTCGCGGACCCAGCGCCCCAGTTCCGCGCGTAGTCCTTGGGCGTCGTCCAGTCCGATACCGCGAGCGATTTCACATGCGCGCCAGGGGCGGAGAGGGGCGGTGCGCAAAAGTTGCAGCGTGCGGTCGCGACGCCCGTCGGGGCCGGGGTCGGTGGATGAGTGCACGGTGACTTTGATGCTGGTGATCCTGGAGGCACCCAGGACTTGTGCCTGGTCAGGCGGTGCGGCATAGCGGGAGATCGGACACTTGACGCGACGTGGGTTGACGCGGGCCCGGCGGGGCGGAAGCAGATTGTGCAGCAGGGCCGATGCGATGTGCCCCGGCCCGGCATCGGGCAGCACATCGGCCGCAGCGATGAGCTGATCCTTGGCGGTCTCCAGGGCGATAGTGAAGGACGCGCGGTCTGGGTCCGTGCCGGGGAGCGTCTCGACGGCCTCGACCATCGCCCGGCGCAGCGCCTGGTAGACGGTCAGGTGAGCCCAAAGCTCCTGCTGGATCCCGGTCGCGTCCTGGGAGCGCAGTACCAGACCGCGTTGCAGGGTGTGCCGGAGCGAGTAGAACGCCGACTCGATCTCCCATCGTTCGTGATAGAGCTCCACCAGCTCGGCGGCGGGGTGGCGTCGCTGATCGGTCAGCGTGGTGGCCAGCCGGTAGTGGCCTTCCAGCCGCAGCCCTTTGGCGGTCGTCACCGTGATGTGCGCGTCGATGATCCTCAGCCGGATCCCGTTGATCCTGGTCAGGAACGACCCGTCCGGCAAAAGGGCCCAACGGGCGGGTGTCCGGGTTCCCTTGAGGCGTACCAACAGCTGTGCCCCGGTGGACGCGGCCTTCGCGAGGAAGTCGTCCGAGTCGAAGCCCCGGTCGTTGAGCAGCAGCATGCTGTCGTCCAGCAGCGGCAGCAGTTGCTCGGCATAGCCGGTCTCCTTTTCCGGCGTCGGTCCGAAGACCGCGCCGAGTAACGCGCGGGTCCCGGTCTCGCACAGCACCATGATCTTCAGCATCGGATATCCGTCGGTGCCGTAGCGGTGTTTGTGCTTGCCCAGCCAGGCACAGACTCGCGGCCGGTCAGGGGCCTTGGTGGAGCTGCACCCATCGAAGGCGACCGTGCGCCAGCACCGGTATCGCACTCCGGGTGTGATCGGCTGTGCCGCGGGACCTGCCAGTGTTTCGAACAACGACCGAAGCGGCGCGACGCCCAGCCGTCGGCGAACCTCCCGCAGCGCCTTCTCCGAAGGGCGCCTGTGAAGAAGCCCGTGCAGCCCGGCGGTGAGCTTGTCCCACACGCGCACGTACCCCAGTTGCGGAAACAGGGCCAGCGCCAGCACGAAGTACACGCCCACCCTCGACGGCAGCAGCCGCACCCTGCGTTGGCCGCCGCCAACGCGTTCCAGCACGTCATCGACAAGTTCGAAGGGTAACTGCCGGGTCAGCTCGCCGAGATGTCCCGGAGCGAAGACGCCGTCGGCGACGGTGATGGACGACGTGAGCGTGACGGTGGAACACTGAGCGGGCAACGGGGCTCCTTCGAGCGGGAAGACCTTGGTCGGCTTCTTCGCTCTACCAGGAGCCCCGTTGCCATGACCTCGGC
>NZ_BAAGPS010000110.1:0-697 GCF_054783935.1 Streptomyces pseudoechinosporeus | reverse complement strand
TGTGTGGTACGCGCCGGTCAGTTCAGCGACGCTTCGTTGCGAAGCAACTCGTACAGCCACTTGACCAGCGGCCGTTGTGCCTCTGACCAGCTGCGCTGGTCCGCAACCGTCCGTGCTTGTCCGCCGCTGTTCGTCGGCGTTGTCACGCAGTTAGGCACTCATCGCATGGCCGTGCAATGCGTGTTGCCGTCACTGCCGTCGGCGCCTTGGCTCCGACCAGGTGACTGGACTGCCGTGGCGCTTGCACAGCTACCTCTTGCCGCGCTTGCAGGCTGTGAGCCCCTGCTCCCTGGCCTCGTCCTCGGGCATCGACTCCTGACCCATGTAGGTCCACATCACCGGAATGGCCGTCTCAGCGCGCGAGACCAGGAGCTGCCTTCTACGATCATCAATAGAGAGCGGCTATTCACCGGCCATCGAGGGGAAAGTCGAAAGGATTTCGCCGTGGGCATTCTACAGGTTATCGAACGGGCAAAGGTCGATCCGAAATTCGAAGCCGAGCTCAAGCTGGCGGCTCTACGCGTGTCTAGCGAGGGTTTCGAAAGCGATGCATTTCGTGGCCTGATGTTTCACTTCGCAGATAGTCCGGAGAAAATGGCTCGCCTGGTCTCGGAGGAGGGTGAAGCGGCTCGCCCAAGGACTCGGACGACTCTGACCACAACCACCACGACTACAACGGTAGCCTGTACAACGACAA
>NZ_BAAGPS010000109.1:0-670 GCF_054783935.1 Streptomyces pseudoechinosporeus | reverse complement strand
ATGGATGCTCAAGGTAAGCTGTATGCGATCGATTTCGAAGGTGCTTGCTATATCGATGATCGTCGAGAATCACCGTGGGGTTCGCCTGGCTATCTTATTCCAAAGGTCACTGATATGGAGTTGTCGGACCGTTGGAGATTTCAGGACGTCTACGCAGTCGGGGCTACGATTCATCATAGCCTGACCGGCCGCATGCCGCTTTCTGACGCTAGCCTTCCACCTGTGGGTAAACTGCGGCGAGGCATTCCTTCAGTAGTACGCAAATTGCTAGGGGGGGTGCTTTCGGGAAATCCCAAGCGCATGCCTAACTTACGCGATCTTGCGGCTGGCCTGGAGGAAGGACGAAGGATGGTCTAACGAGGCACCTCCAACGTCTTACGGCGCCATTAGGAGCGGCGGGCCCCGGCGGTGAGCCGGGCAGCGCGCGGCGAGTGGAGCGAGCCGACTTGATCAGGTAGGGAAAGTTCCGCGCCTGCTGTTTGCTCCTCGTGAGGCAGATCAGATCGGAAGTCGCCTCCGGCTCCTACGTTCATTGAGGGGTCGGCTTCGCCGACGGGCTGTACCACCCCGGGGGTGGTACAGCCGTCTGTGACCGGACAGCCCGGACACCCGCACTTTGAGCTGTCCGGCCCGTTTATGCAGGTGAGAGCCCTAACCGGACAGCCGGACA
>NZ_BAAGPS010000108.1:0-2386 GCF_054783935.1 Streptomyces pseudoechinosporeus | reverse complement strand
AGTGTCCAGGTCGATCCCCAGACTCGCATGCGTCGCTGGCAACGGCGGGGTGTGAAGCCGGGTCCTCACGCCCAAGAGCCTTCGTTCCATCCGAGGGCAACAGGCAAGGGGAAGGCTGGGCGGGTGAACGAAAGTGAACCTCTGACTATGCCCCGTCATTTTCAACAGCCGCAGATGGGAAGCCGCAGTGGCTGACAGGTCCCGACGCTGGAAGGCGTCAGGTGAGCTTCGTGGAGTTTGGCGCGGAGCACGGACACCACTGGACCCGGGGTAAAGGAGGCACCCAATCCAGTCGCAACTGGAATGTGCGGAACGTGGGAACCCCGTTGTGGTCTGTCTTCGGACAGCAAGCCGACCGTAAGGGAAGCCGGAGCCCATAGCGGGAACAGGATGATCCAAGAAGCGAACGCCGGTAGGTCGAAAGGCCAGAGGAAAACAGGGAGAACTCCCAACTCCCTGCATAACTCGCCGGATACGGGCAGATGCCCGGCCCGAAAGGGAGCCGACGTGGATCAGGTGGAATCTTGGAGAGAACTGCAAGGAACCCCGAACCTGCGGACAAGTTAGGCGGCACGGATGGCAACGATGAATGAGTCGGCGCTCGACGTGCTGAACGGACCGAAGGGCGAACTCGACGACTGCGACTGGACCGGTATTGACTGGGCCACCGCAGAGGAGAACGTACGGAGACTGCGGCAGCGCATCTTCAAGGCAACGCGGGACGGTGACCTCAAGAAGGTCAGGAACCTGCAAAAGCTCATGCTGAGGTCGCGGAGCAACACGCTGGTGAGCGTGAAGCGCGTGACACAGCAGAGCACCGGGCGCAAGACGGCCGGGATCGACAAGGAGGTGATCCTCACCCCGAAGGGGCGAGGAGAACTGGTCGCCGATCTGACGCGGACGACGACTCCGTGGAGAGCCAGGCCGGTCAAGCGCGTGTACATCCCCAAGAGCAACGGCAAGCAACGGCCTCTCGGTATCCCGGTCATCCGCGACCGGGTCATGCAGGCCAGGGTGAAGAACGCCCTTGAGCCTGAATGGGAGGCCCGGTTCGAACCCAGATCTTATGGGTTTAGGCCGGGAAGGAGCTGCCAGGATGCGATGCAGGCCATCCATAACACGGCGAGCGGTAAGAACGCCAATAGGGAATGGATTCTGGATGCCGACCTTGCGGCAGCATTCGACCGGATCGATCACGAACGACTGACAGAGGCCATCGGCACATTCCCCGCGAGGGGCATGATCCGCCAATGGCTCAGGTCCGGAGTGTTCGAGAACGGCCGGTGGTCGCCGACACAGGAAGGGACCCCACAAGGGGGTGTCATCAGCCCATTGCTGATGAACATCGCGCTCCACGGGATGGAAACGGCCGCCGGAGTGAGGTGCGCAAATCGAGCCCGTGGGATCGAAACCAAGCGGACCTCGCCGGTGCTCGTCCGGTACGCGGACGACTTCGTAGTGCTCGCGCACTCGGAAGCGGAAGCGTACGAGATCAAGGAGAAGCTGGCGAAGTGGCTGGAGCCCCGCGGGCTTCGCTTCAATGAGGAAAAGACACGCGTCACGACCCTCACTGAAGGCTTCGATTTCCTCGGATTCAATTTCCGTAGAAGTTCCAGTGGAAAGGCGATCGTCAGGCCGAGCAAGGACGCCGTGCTGAGGGTCCGGGAACGGCTTCGGACGGAGGTAAGGGCCCTTTACGGGTCCAATGCCGAGGCTGTATTGATGAAGCTCAACCCCATCATCAGGGGATGGGCGGCATACTACCGGTCCGTGGTGTCCAAGAAGACCTTCGCTTCCTTGGACGACTACATGTGGAAGCTCACCTTCAAGTGGGCCAGACGTGGACACGCGAGGAAATCCATGAAGTGGATCATCAGGAGACACTTCGGGAGGTTCAACACGTCCAGAGCGGACGTCTGGGTATTCGGCATCCCGGCAACGGGGGCCCACCTCCAGAAGTTCGCATGGGTCCCGATCGTCCGGCACGTCATGGTCAAGGGCCCGGCATCCCCGGATGACCCGACCCTCCAGGACTACTGGGCATCGAGACGCCGCACCCGGACGCCACCGCCGATGGATAAGACAAGCATCCAGCTGGCGGCACGTCAGAAGGGTGTCTGCCCGCTGTGCAGGCAGGCGCTCATCTCTGGGGCCGAGTACGAGCCGGACAGTCCACGCGAGTGGATCGAATGGTTCGCGGCGATGAAGAAGACGCTCCACAAGCATCACTTCGTCTACCGGCGGGACGGCGGAACGGACGCGAAGACCAACCTCCGCCTCGTACATGCCTCCTGTCACCAGCAGCATCATGCTGGCGACGCCAGGAGGACCGGAACGCAGGAACGCGCGTTGCACGTGGATTCTGCTTGAGCCGTGTGCGTTGTGA
>NZ_BAAGPS010000107.1:0-1304 GCF_054783935.1 Streptomyces pseudoechinosporeus | reverse complement strand
TCGCCATGCCGCGCCTGTACGCCGACCCGCGCGAAACCGAGTTCTACGTCCTGCTCCAGCTCGCCGCCACGGGTGCCCTCGTACTGGCCGGAGCCCAGGACCTGCTGCTCCTCGCCGCCGGCTACCTGCTGGCGAGCGTGCCCGCCTACGCGCTGGCCGGGTTCCGCAAGGACGGCCCCGGCACCGAAGCTGCCCTGAAGTTCTACGTCGTCGGCGCGCTCCTCGGCGTCCTGATGCTCGCCGGCATCACCGTCCTGCTCGCCGCCGGCCGGGCGACCGCGTACCCCATGCTGCGCCCGGAGCTCGCCGAGGCACCCGCCGGACTGGTGGCGGTCGGCACGCTTGCCCTGCTGGCAGGCGTGCTCTTCAAGGCCGGAGGCGTGCCCGGCCACTTCTGGGTACCGGATGCCGTCCAGGGCAGCTCGGCCCCGGTCGCCGCCTTCCTCACCACCATCCCGAAGGTCGGCGCCTTGGCGGCCCTCTACCGGCTCGCCGCCGTGCCGCTCGCGGACGCCGACCTGCCCTGGGCCGACCTGGTGGCGGTGCTCTCGGTCGCCTCGATGACCCTGGGCAACCTGGCGGCCTTCTTCCAGCAGGACGTCAAACGGCTGCTCGCGTACTCCACCATCAGCCAGGTCGGCTACCTCCTGCTCCCGGTGGCCGTTGCCGGACGCACCGACCTCGACCAGGAGGCGCTGCTGTACTACCTGGCCGGGTACGCGCTGACCAACCTCGGGGCCTTCGCCGTCGTCTGCGCACTGCCCGGAGCCCACGCCATCGACGACTACCGGGGCCTGGCACGGGCGCACCCGGCCCTGCTGGCCTCGCTCGTCGTCTGCTTGCTGGGCCTGGTGGGCACGCCCCCGACCGCAGTGTTCCTCGGCAAACTGGAGGCCTTCAGCGCGGCCTTCGACGGCGGCTACGCCTGGCTGGCCGTCGTCGCGGCCGTCAACACGGTGGCCTCCCTCTTCTACTACCTGCGCTGGATCGCCCCGGCGTTCCTCGCGAGCGGACCCGCGGGTGACTTCCGTACGACATCACGGACGGCCACCGTGATCGCCTGCGGGGCGGCCGCCGGATCCGTCGTACTCGGGCTGGTCGGCGGGACTGTTCTCGACGTCCTGGGCGGTTCGCTCGCGCCCTGACCACTCCGGTGCGTGCCGCCGCTGCTGAGCGGGGGTAGCCGCTGGATGTCCATCCTGGCCGGTGAGGCGATATGGCTGCGGTGGTGGCGTCACTGATCGGCGTGTTGATCCTCTTGGCCGTGTTCTACGACACGGCTCGGCTGGTGACGCCTCGGGAGC
>NZ_BAAGPS010000106.1:0-512 GCF_054783935.1 Streptomyces pseudoechinosporeus | reverse complement strand
CTGCGGGCTGGCCGGAGCGCCGGCGGATGCGCCGCTCGCCACGCGGGCGGTCATCAAGACCGAGGTGCAGAAGCTGACCAGCGACATCGTGGTCAAGGCCATGGCGTCCATCGGCATCGGCCAGATCGCCTCCGCGGTCGCCAAGGGTCAGGACGGCATCAGGTTCGTCGCCCCCATCACCCGCGAGGGTCCCGGCTGGCGCGCGGACATCGACCTGCCGCTGGGGGTCACCGTCGCCGACGTGGCCGACCGGCGCGCCCGGCTCGCCTCGGGACTTCGCCGCCCGCTGGGGTGCGTGTGGCCGGACGCCGACCCCAACGAGCACGAGGGACGGCTCATCCTGTGGGTGGGGGACCGGGACCTGTCCAAGACCGGCATCGTCAAGTGGGCTCTGGCGAACGCCCGTCGGCACGACATCTTCAAGCGCATCCCGTTCGGTATCGACCCGCGGGGCCGTGCCCAGTCGGTGCCGATGATCCAGCACAACATCCTGGTCGGTTCGCTGCCCGGTC
>NZ_BAAGPS010000105.1:0-1097 GCF_054783935.1 Streptomyces pseudoechinosporeus | reverse complement strand
GCTTCGCGCGGCGCCGTGCCCCGCGAGCCTGTCGACCCCGCCCGTATCGGCCGGCGCGTGGTGCGGCGCCGCGCGAAGGGCATGGACGCGGGCGCCGTCGCACGGGCCCTCGAGGACGCCCGGTTCGACGCGCGGCAGGACTCGCGGCACGAGCACCTGGCCGACGACGAACGCGGCCGGGCGGAGCTCGCGGAATGGGAGCGCATCGACCAGCTGCTCGCCGACGCGGCCCCGAACACCGTCTACGACCCGGACGCCGACGACGTCGTCCAGGCGGAGCTCGCCGCCGACGCCGCGGCCGCCGCCGCCCGGGAAGCCGAGCTGCGCGAAGCCGCCCGGGTCGCGGCCCGCGCCGATGAGCTCCAAGCGCTGCGCGAACTCGGCACGCTGGAACAGACCGAGCCCCGCGAGGGCGACGAAGCCGCCCGGGACGAACTCACCCGGCGGGCCGGCTCGTACGTGCAGAAGGACGTCGACGCCTGGCTCGCCCACGCCCTGGCCGCGCACCGCGGGCACTACGCGGATCCCGCCGTCCGCGCGGCCGCCGCCGATCTGCTGCCGACGCATCTGCTCGCCCACGCCGCGCTGCTCACCGAACTCGCGCACCTCGCGCCGGGCGCCGGCGTCGACCAGATGGCGTTCGCGGCCCGGCTCACCGCCGCCGACCCCGAGGCCACCGGCGACCTCGCCGCGTTCCTCGCCCGCGCCCGGTCCGAGCAGAGCTGATCTCACCCTCCGCAATGCCCCGGCCCTCCCCGATCCCATCGGTTTGACCGCCGCAGCGGACATAGGCTGACTCAACTATCAGCCGGAGGAGCGTCACACCATGGAACCGACCGTCGACAGGCCAGCGCCGCAGGTTACCGTCACAGACATCCGTACCCTTTTGGACTCTTCCGCTGAGCTCCCCGTTCTGTACATCAACTACGGTCCCGGCGACGGGGGCACCGAAGCGGAGTTGGACGTGTGGGCCGCAGACCTGGTCTACCAGCCCGACATCGTCCTCACCCACGCGACCGCTCTGGACCTGCTCGGCGAGGAACCCAATAGCGAGACCATCGCGGCGTTCCTGCCGAAGGTTCAGAAAGCCGTGGACC
>NZ_BAAGPS010000104.1:0-717 GCF_054783935.1 Streptomyces pseudoechinosporeus | reverse complement strand
TGGCCAGGGCGACGGCCTCGTTGTCGTCCCGGTAGGGGATGACGGCGATGACCGGGCCGAAGATCTCCTCGCGGGCGATGACCATGTCGTTGCCTACGTCGCCGAAGACGGTGGGCTGGAGGAACCAGCCGTGGTCCAGGTGGGCGGGGCGCCCGCCGCCCGTGGTCAGCCGGGCGCCCTGGCTGTGGCCGGTGGTGATGTAGCCCTCGATCCGCTCCCGCTGCCGGGCGGAGACCACCGGGCCGATGGCGGTCGCCGGGTCGAGGGGGTCGCCGATGGTCAGGGACTGGGCCAGGTCGGTGACCGCGTCGAGGACCTGGGCGTAGCGGTGCGCGGGGGCCAGGACGCGGGTGTTGGCGGTGCAGGTCTGTCCGTTGTTGGGGAACGACACGCTGGCCAGGCCGGCCACGGCGGTGGGGATGTCGGCGTCGTCGAGGATGATGGCCGCGGACTTGCCGCCGAGTTCGAGGGTGACCGGGCGCAGCAGCCGTCCGGCGACCTCGCCGATGATGCGCCCGGTGGCGGTGGAGCCGGTGAAGGAGACCTTGTCGACATCGGGGTGGGCCACCAGGGCCTGGCCGGCCTCGATGCCGCCGGGCACGACGTTGAACACGCCGGCCGGCAGTCCGGCCGCGGCGGCGGCCTCGGCCATGATGTTGGCGTCCAGGGCCGTCTCCAGGGCCGGCTTGAGGACGACGGTGCAGCCGGCGGCCAGCG
>NZ_BAAGPS010000103.1:0-812 GCF_054783935.1 Streptomyces pseudoechinosporeus | reverse complement strand
CGGCCGCGGTGATGGCCTGGCGGTAGGTGTGGTCGACCACGTCGCCGGCGCCGAAGACGCCGGTCAGGCTGGTGCGGGTGGAGGGGGCGTCGACCTGGAGGTAGCCCTCGCCGTCCAGCTCCAGCTGGCCCTTGAACAGCTCGGTGCGCGGGTCGTGGCCGATCGCGATGAACAGGCCGGTCACCGCCAGCCCGGACAGTGCGCCGGTCTTCACGTGGCGCAGCCTGAGCCCGGCCAGCTTCTGCTCGCCCTGGATCTCGGCGACCTCGCTGTCCCACACGAACGTGATCTTCGGGTCGGCGAACGCGCGTTCCTGCATCGCCTTGGAGGCGCGCAGCGTGTCCCGGCGGTGGACGACCGTCACCGAGCGGGCGAACCGGGACAGGAAGGTGGCCTCCTCCAGCGCGGTGTCGCCGCCGCCGATCACCGCGATGTCCTGGTCCTTGAAGAAGAAGCCGTCACAGGTCGCGCACCAGGACACCCCGCGCCCGGACAGCGCGTCCTCGCCCGGCAGGCCCAGCTTGCGGTGCTGCGAGCCGGTGGCGATGATCACGGTCCTGGCCCGGTGCACGGTGCCCGCGGTGTCCGTGACCGTCTTGGTCTCCCCGGACAGGTCGACGGAGACGACGTCGTCCGGGATGAGCTCGGCGCCGAAGCGTTCGGCCTGGGCGCGCATGTGGTCCATGAGCTCGGGGCCCATGATGCCGTCCCTGAAGCCGGGGAAGTTCTCCACCTCGGTGGTGGTCATCAGCGCGCCGCCCGCGGTGACGGCGCCCTCGAACACCAGCGGCTTGAGCGACGCCCGTGCGGTG
>NZ_BAAGPS010000102.1:0-1678 GCF_054783935.1 Streptomyces pseudoechinosporeus | reverse complement strand
CTGTGTAGTCGCCCAGTCAGCAGACTCGCCCATTCGCCCGCCTCTCCACCGTTCAGCAACCGGTTGGCGCCAGCAAGGAGTAGTCCCCATGACCTCGCCCCTCTCCCGCCGAACCACCCTCCAGGCCGCCGGCGCCCTCGCTGTCGCCGGCCTCGCAAGCAGCATCGCCGGTACCGCGCACGCCGCCACCGCCGCCGGGGAGGAGGCCAGCACCGGGGACATCGTTGCCATCCACCCCGCCCTCCCCTCCGTGCCGGTCAACAACGCCTTCACCGTCAAGGTCCGCCCGGTGGGCGGCAGTTGGCAGAGAGTCGGCGTCTACCTGGCCAAGCTCGCGCTGATCGACCCCGTCACCGGCCAGAACCCGGTCCGGAACTCCTCCTGGGCCTCCTTCGACTTCTCCGGCACCGTCGAGGTCGAGGTCACCTACAACCCGGGCGGCGCCGAGAAGTTTCGCATCCGGCCGGACTCGTACGGCATCAAGCCCGAGGTGCTCGGCGACACCGCGCGCTTCACCCTGGACCGGCCCCGCAACATCGTCGTCCAGGTCGACGACAAGACCTTCGACTGCCTGCACCTGCTCACGAACCCGATCGAGCAGAACCCGCCCGCCGAGGGCGACAAGAAGGTCATGTACTTCGGGCCCGGTTTCCACACTCCCCCCAACGGGGAGCTGAAGGTACCCAGCAACACCACCGTCTACCTGGCCCCCGGTGCGGTCCTCCAGGCACACGTGAGAATCGAGGGGGCGGAGAACTCCCGGATCATAGGCCGCGGAGTGATCTACAACTCCAAGTGGGGCGCGATGCTCATCCGCAAGTGCGAGAACGTCACGATCGACGGCATCACGATCCTCAACCCCCGCTACGAGAACATCCGGGTCGCCGAGTGCCGGAACCTCACCATCAGGAACCTGCGCGCCTTCAGCCGCGAGGGCTGGGGCGACGGCATCCAGCTCTACTGCTCGGAGAACGTCACGATCGACGGCTGCTTCCTGCGCACCTCCGACGACTGCATCGCCCTCTACACCCACCGCTGGGACTTCTACGGCGACACCCGCAACATCACCGTCAAGAACTGCTCCCTCTGGGCCGACGTCGCCCACCCGATCAACATGGCTGTGCACGGCAACCCCGACCCCGCCGCGCACGAGGTGCTGGAGAACCTGAACTTCGAGAACATCGACATCCTCGACCACCGTGAGCCGCAGGTGAACGCCCAGGGCTGCATCGCCATCAATGCCGCCGACGGCAACCTCGTCCGGGATGTCAAGTTCGACAACATCCGCGTGGAGGACTTCCGCTGGGGCCAGCTCGTCCACATGCGGGTCGTCAACAACCCGAAGTGGAACAAGGCGTCCGGCCGCAGCATCGAGAACGTCTACATCAAGGACCTCAGCTACAACGGCAAGAACGCCGACACGTCGATCATCGCCGGGACCGACGCGGAGCACACCGTCAAGGACGTCACCTTCGAGAACCTCCGCGTCAACGACCGGGTGATCGCCGACAGCACGGGCAAACCGCGCTGGTACCTGGCCGCGGACGGCGTGCCCATGCTCGTCAACGAGCACGTGCAGAACCTCCGCTTCCTCACCACCGAGGAGGCCGCGGCCCTCTGACCGAGGACGCGATTGCGCACGCGGCCGGCCCCGGCGTCTCCCTGACGGACACCGGGG
>NZ_BAAGPS010000101.1:0-1126 GCF_054783935.1 Streptomyces pseudoechinosporeus | reverse complement strand
CCTCACCTTCCGCATCCCCGCCTCGGGCGGCACCTTCAGCCAGCTCAACTCCTACACCCAGGGCAACGGCACCGACGACGTCACCGGCGCCGCCGAGACCGGCGACCACTTCGGCTGGAGTGTGACCGCCGTGAACACCGCACCGCGCGCGGTGAGCACCACGGCGACGATGAAGCTGGCGGTGGGCGTCCCGGACGAGATCGTCGGTACGGCGTCCAAGGCGGGCGCCATCCAGACCTTCTCCCTGCTGGGCACCCCCGGCGCCAACGACAAGTGGCTGGAGCCGGGCAACAACGCCGGCATCCCCGGCACCCCGGGCGCCAACCAACGCCTGGGCCTCAGCATCCACTTCACCGGCACCCACCTGTACGTCGGCATGCCGTACGGCCCCAGCACCCACGGCGCCCTGCACGCCCTGCCGATGGCCAACGTGACCGCCGGCGCCACGCCGACCGCGATCACCACCTACCAGCCCGGCACCGGCGGCCTCCCCGCCACCGGCACCCGCTTCGGCTTCACGGCGCGATAACCCACGAGTCCTCCGGGGGCCGGCGCGGACCGGCCCCCGGGGGACCGCGATGTGCGAAACCCGTCGTATGGCGGGTGGCAGAACCGCACTCCTCGCACCCCTTGTCGCTCTCATCCCACGACAACGCCCCATGGCCCTGGCGTGAACCAGGTCCATGGGGCGCTTCGTTGTCCAGCCGTACCCGTTGCCGTCGGGTTGCCGTTACCCGAGCCGCTACTTCACCGGCAGCTGGAGCTGGGAGCGCAGCGCCCCCGTGGCCGGCGACTTCACCGCCGACGGCAAGAGCGACCTGGCGGTTCTGTACAACAGAGGCACGACAGCCGAGGGCCGAATCCGCCACGCCCTGTGGACCTTCACCAGCACCGGCGACTCTGTGAGCACACCCCGTGCGCGCTTTTGGGGGCGCTGCTCAGGCAGCGTGCCCCTCGAAGCGGAACTCGGGACGGGTGCGCGGGTCGATTCGGGCACCCGACTCGAGTGCGATTGCCAGTTGCTCGAGGAGCTCGAGAGTCGGATCGACTCCGCTCTCTTCGATGGACTCGATGTCCTCCTCGGACATCCCGGCCCGGCGCGCCAGTTCAGCCGTGCTCCAGCCCA
>NZ_BAAGPS010000100.1:0-777 GCF_054783935.1 Streptomyces pseudoechinosporeus | reverse complement strand
CGTCCCGGTCCTGCGCCGCTCGCCGGAACCCGCCGACAGCGTCATCTGGGAGCCCAGCGAGCGCTGGGTGCGCGGGATGAAGGGCGAGGTCACCGTCGTCGACAGCCGACGGCCGATCCTGGTCTGGGAACCGGGCCGTCCGGTGCCGCTGTACGCGTTCCCGCACGACGACGTCCGGACCGACCTGCTGCGGAAGGCCGAGCGGCCCGCCACCCGGCGTCACGCCGGCGCGACACTCTTCTACGACCTCGAAGTCGGCGGTGAGACCGTCCCCGGCGCGGCCTGGACCTACCCCGGCGAGGAGTTGGCCGGCCACATCTCCTTCGAGTGGTTCGGGCGGGACGTGCTCGACCACTGGTACGAAGAGGAAGAGGAGATCTTCGTGCATCCGCGCGACCCCCACAAGCGGGTCGACGCCGTGCCCAGTACCCGGCACGTCCAGGTCCGGATCGACGGCACCCCCGTCGCCGACACCCACAGGCCGGTGCTCCTCTTCGAGACCCACCTCCCCGTGCGGTACTACATCCCGCGCGAAGACGTCCGCCTCGACCTGTTCACCCCCGCGGACCACGAGACTCGATGCCCCTACAAGGGAGTGGCCACCGAATACTGGTCGTGGGAGGGCGGAAACCCGCTGGCGAACATCGTGTGGAGTTACCCCGCCCCGCTGCCCGCCGTCAGCAACATCAAGAACCTGGTGGCCTTCTACAACGAAGCCGTCGACCTCATCGTCGACGGAGAGCATCTGGAGCGTCCGGTCACCGAGTTCATCAAGCC
>NZ_BAAGPS010000099.1:0-701 GCF_054783935.1 Streptomyces pseudoechinosporeus | reverse complement strand
GCTGTGACGCTGATGGACGGAACGTACCGGCTCGGGCCGTCGACCGGCCGCCTCTTGATCAAGACCGGCCGCGCGGGGCTGGGCCGCAGGGCGGGGCACGACCTCACGATCGAGGCCACCCGATGGTCAGGAGAGGCGGTGGTGGTCGTCGGCGACCCGGACAGGTCGTCGGTGAGTGTGACGGTCGAGACGGGCTCGTTGGAGGTCCGCGAGGGAACGGGCGGGCTGAAGGCGCTCACCGATGCCGACCGGGCCGAGATCAAACAGACGCTGGAAGGCAGGGCCCTGCTGCACACCGCAGAGCACCCTCTGATCACCTTCCGTTCCACCCGTATCACGGGAACGCCGCAGTCCTTCGAGATCACCGGGGACCTCACCATCAAGGGCCGGACCCACCCGGTGACGGTGCACGGGAAGGGCAACGGCGACAGCCTGTTGCGCGGCTGGGCGACCGTCACGCAATCCACCTGGGGAATCAAGCCCTACACCGCATTCCTGGGCGCGTTGCGGCTGGCCGACGACGTTCGGGTGGAGTTCGACGTGGCCGGGCTCGAGCCGGCAGACGGGCCTGGGTAGCCGCTGCGGGCAGGTCAGCGCGAGGGCCCGGGCGGCCGGTTAGGATCCGTGCGCTTTTCGTCAGCGGACCGATCATGATCGTCGTACTGTCGGATCCTCGGTCACCACCCGCCGTCGTCGGCCAA
>NZ_BAAGPS010000098.1:0-614 GCF_054783935.1 Streptomyces pseudoechinosporeus | reverse complement strand
TACGCACTACCGCCGGAGCGTATCGCTTCACCGCTGGCCGGGCGCCCGTACGACCTGCGGCACGCCTGCATCACGCGGTGGCTGAACGCGGGAGTGCCGATTGCCGAAGTGGCCCGGCGGGTTGGCAATTCTCCCGAGGTGATTCACCGCCGGTATCACGGATGTATTGACGGGCACGAAGAAGCGGCCAACGCGAAGATCATTAAGGCGTTGGAGGAAGAGGGTGACATCGTGTAGACGGTGGTGAAGGGGAAGAAGCCGATTGATTCGCGGGGCCGGTGCCTCAGGTGACAGACTCAGTCCGTGCTTCAGTTCGTCATTTCTGCTCAGCAGCAGACCCCCGCGGCACCTCCCGCATCGATCACGCCCGTCGTCGTAGTTGCGTTGTGCTCCCTCTTGGTAGCGTTGTTTTCCCTGATCTTCACCGTGGCGTCGTTCTGGAGGCTCAACGCCTACCAGGGGAAGTTGAAGTCCTGGGAGCCACGTTCCTTTGTCGCCCTGATCAACGGCTCCGTCCTGAGCTTCCGCTTCCCGCTCGTGCTGCACAACACCGGAGCGAAGCCGATCGTGGTGCAGGAGTTCCGCATGCGCATCATCGGTGAGTCCGTCCCGCC
>NZ_BAAGPS010000097.1:0-584 GCF_054783935.1 Streptomyces pseudoechinosporeus | reverse complement strand
CCGCCCCCAAACACCTGGACACGTCCGATCAGGTCCAGTCCGGTTGCTACGGCCAGTCGCAAGGTAGCGCGGGCGTGTGATCGTCGTAATGTGGACCGTGATCGGCCGCTACGAGGCGCCACCGACGGATGCGACCGAGGAGGACCATGATGTCGGCCGACCACCAGATCGACGCCCTGACATTCACCAACCCGCCTGGTTTGTATGACCCGAGGCCGAACGGATACTCCCACCTGGCCCAGTTCCCGGCCGGATGGCGCATCATCACCCCGGCTGGTCAGGGCGGGGAGACCGAGGACACCCATCTCTCGGCGGACTTCCGCGAGCAGTTTGCCCAGGCGATTGCCAACACTGCGACGGTCCTGGCAGCCGCCGGCGCGACGCTGAGGAACATCGCGAAGATCAACCTGCTCATCGTCGACCACGATCGCGAGAAGTTCCGCGTGATGACCGAAGAGGTCGCCCGAGTGTGGGGCGACGACAAGCCCGCCATGACTCTGATCCCGGTGCCTGCGCTCGCGCTCGAGGGGATGCTCGTCGAGATCGACGTGATCGCCGTCGTACCTGCATGAAGCGCCGACCGA
>NZ_BAAGPS010000096.1:0-1377 GCF_054783935.1 Streptomyces pseudoechinosporeus | reverse complement strand
CGACACCGAGTGGCTGCTCACCGCGGCCAGCTGCTTCGCCGACAACCCGGCCGCCAGCCTCGCGGTGCCCGCCGGCAAGCCGGCGCTGAAGACCACCGCGACCATCGGCCGCTCCGACCTGACCGGCACCAACGGCGCCGTGCGCCAGGTCGTCGAGCTCGTCCCGCGCACCGACCGCGATGTGGTCCTGGCCCGCCTGAACCGGCCGGTCACCAACGTCGCCCCCCTCCCCCTGGCCACCACCGCACCCACCGCGGGCGAGGAGCTGAAGTTCGCCGGATACGGGCGTACCCAGACCGAGTGGGCGCCGCTCAAACTGCACACCGGCGCGTTCTCGGTGACCGCGTCCGCCGCCACCACGGCCACGGTCACCGGCAAGGACGGCGCGGCCGCCTGCATGGGCGACACCGGCGGCCCCGTGGTCCGCGTAACGAACGGCACCCACCAGCTGGCCGCCGTCAACAGCCAGTCCTACCAGGGCGGTTGCTTCGGCATCGACGCCACCGTCACCGACACCGGCGCCATCACCGCCCGCGTCGACGACCTGACCTCCTGGGTGAACGCCAAGGTCGGCGCGAACCGCGTCAGCGACTTCAACTGCGACGGCGTCGAGGACATCGCCGTCGGCGACCCGCAGGCCACCGTCGGCGGCGACGCCAACGCGGGTCTCATTCGCGTCGTGTACGGCGGCGGCAAGGGCACCGCCGAGATCACCCAGGACCTGGACTGGGTGAACGGCGGCTCCGAGCCCAGCGACTGGTTCGGCCAGGAGCTGGCCACCGTCGACTGGGACGAGGACGGCTGCACCGACCTGGTCGTCGGCATCCCCGGCGATGACATCGGCACCGTCGCCGACGCCGGCATGGTCGACATCCTGCACGGCGCCCCGGGCGGCCTGGGCACCGGCGCGACCAAGGACACCCACTTCGAACAGGGCCAGGGCAGCGGAGCCATCGGCACCTCCGGCGTCGAGGCCGGTGACCGCATGGGCGACTCCCTCGCCGCCGGCACCACCACCGCGGGCGAACCCTTCCTGATCATCGGCGTGCCCGGCGAGTCCATCGGCAGCGTCGCCCGGGCGGGCGACTTCTACTACCTGCGCGGCGCCACCAACGTCGCCGTCCACCAGGACAGCACCAACGTGCCGGGCACCGCGGAGGCCGGCGACGGCTTCGGCAGCACCATGACCGCCGACCCCAACCGCTTCGCCATCGGCTCCCCCGGAGAGGCCATCGGCTCCGACGCGGGCGCCGGCATGGTGACCCTCTTCGACCACACGCTGAACTCCGAGGGCAGGCCCACCCCGCGCTTCGCCCTCGAACAGGACCTCGACACCGTCTCCGGCGGCGCCGAACCCTCCGACCAGTTCGGCTCCGC
>NZ_BAAGPS010000095.1:0-890 GCF_054783935.1 Streptomyces pseudoechinosporeus | reverse complement strand
CCGACCGGCGGGACTCCCCAGCAAGGTCGCCCGCTGTCGGACATCTCCCTGCCCCATCGACTCAGGAGAACGTCTATGCGCATGTACATCGGCCATCAACAGGCCGTCTCCGCTGAGGACTTCGTGGAACTGGCTCTTGGCACCCCGGTTGAGCTGTGGCTCGGGGAAGAGAGCGAGACGGATGAAGAGCGCGCGGCCCGTCTGGACGCGGCGCGCGACATCCTCGCTGACCCCGAGTACCGCAACCTGCCGGACGACGTGGCCCGCATCGCCGCCGAGGTGATCGAGGCGCGCGCCCCGGAACTGTTCAACGTCGTCCCGCTGGCGCGCCCGGCCAGGCGCCGCCGGTTCTCCCGGAAGGGAATGGCGGCATGACGACCATGACCCCCGCCCCCGAGGTGCTGACCGACCACACCGGCCGGCCGCGCCCCGCGTTCGACATGCCGCTGAGCTACGAACAGGCCCGGTTGGGCCTGGCCTTCCACGAGGCCGGGCACGCCGTGCTGTCCATGGCCTACGGCATGCACGTCATCACCAGTGAGGTCATCGCCTGGCAGCCGGAGCCGGGCCGCTGGGCGGTCACCGGCAACACCGCATGGCAGGCGCAGGACACCAACCCGTGGCACCTGGCCGCAGAGAGCGCGGCCGGAGAACTCGCCCATGTGCAGTACCTGATGGCCTACGGCCTGTGGACGCCGGAGCGGGCCGCCGCCTGCGCCTCCGCACATGACCGTGAGCTGGCCATCGACCTTCTGACGCAGTTCGGTTACCGGCTCGGTCGCCACGACGTCCCCGAGGGCGGCAAGTCCTGGGGCATGGTGCGCGGCATGGCCCGCCGCAAGATCGGCTATCTGTGGCGCGAGATCCGCACCGTGGCGCACGCCATGGAC
>NZ_BAAGPS010000094.1:45441-174810 GCF_054783935.1 Streptomyces pseudoechinosporeus | reverse complement strand
CTGGTAGACGGTCCTGGTTCTCCGAGACAGAACCTACGCGACGGGCATACGACGCACCGGCCCACGGCCCCTCCCGCCGGTGAGAGGCTGCGGGTTCGTTGTGGCTGGTGAGCATGATGGCCGGCGGCTCCAGGGACGCGCCCTTCAGGGGCGCGGGGAACTGCGCGACCAGCCACGACGGACCCGCAGTCGAAACACGAACCCAGCCCCCACGAACCCAACCGCTCAACCGCCGGAGGCGGCGATCAGGGCTGCGTTTCGCTTGGTCTTCGTCATGACCACGAGCCTCGCGGCTCGCCTCCGAACGCCCCATCCTGCCAACTGGCCTATGTTGAGGGGGGTTTACCCGAGTGGGGAGCGGGATTTTCCAACGTCTGAGCCGGGACCGTGAGCGATCATGCTGAGCGTGTGCCTTGCTTGTAGGGCATACGGTTTCGCCTATGACGCAAGACGGCCATGGTGAGCTCGACAGCCTCGTACGCAAACGGATCCGCGCGCTGCGCATGGCGCAGGGCTGGTCCCTCGACGAGCTGGCCACCCGTGCCCGGCTCAGCCCGTCCACGCTCAGCCGTATCGAGAACGGTCAGCGCCGTCTCGCGCTCGATCAACTCGTCACCCTCGCCCGCGCCCTGGACACCTCGCTCGACCAGCTCGTCGAGACCGCCACCGACGATGTCATCTCCAGCCCGATGATCGACGCGGCCCACCAGCGGATGCAGTGGCCCATCCGCGCGGACCCGGGCATGACCGTCGTACGTCAGCGGATGACGGACCCGCCGCCCGACAGCCCCTCGCGCATGCGTGCCCACCCCGGCCGTGAATGGCTCGTCGTCCTCTCCGGTACCGCCGTCCTGCTCCTTGGCAACCGGCGCTTTCGCGTGGAGACCAACCAGGCCGCCGAGTTCCCGACGATGCTCCCGCACGCCATCGGCGCCGAGGGCGGGCCATGCGAGGTCCTGGGCATCTTCGACCGTGACGCCCGCCGCGGCCACCAGCCGGGCGAGGGCACCGAATGACGGGTTTCTTGCGCAGCCGGCAGGCCAAGCAGCCATCGTCTTGCTCTTTCGGGAAGCGGCCGCGCCACGCGCCCATGACCCTCTTAGCGTCGTCGGCATGACTCACACATCCCAGCGCACATCGCACGACCATCAAGCGCACGCGGCCCACCGGCACGGAGCGGACCACGATGCCGACGGCCAGGCGGAGATCCTCGACCTGGACGCCGAGGTGCTCGCCGAGCACATCGCCTCCATCACCGCATGGCTGCCCATCGGAGCCGATCCCCGTCACATCGTGGATCTGGGCTGCGGGACCGGAACCGGCACCTTCGCACTGCTCAAGCGCTTCTCCCGTGCCGAGGTGACCGCCGTCGACACCTCGAACAGCCACCTGCACCGCCTGCTCGAGAAGGCCACGACAGAGGGCCTGGCCGACCGGGTGCACACCGTCCAGGCCGACCTCGACGCGACCTGGCCCGACCTCGGCACGCCCGAACTGGTCTGGGCATCAGCCTCCATGCACCACATGGCCGATCCCGACCGCGCCCTGCGCCAGGTCCACAACACGCTTGCGCCGGGCGGGCTGTTCGCCGTCGTCGAACTGGACGGCTTCCCCAGGTTCCTGCCCGAAGACGCCCCCGAAGAGCGCCCCGGTCTCGAGGAACGCTGCCACGCCGCGCTTGCGCGGCACCATGCCGAACATGTGTCGCACCGCGGCGCCGACTGGGGAGCCAAGCTCACCGCCACCGGTTTCACCGTCGAGGCCGAACGCACCGTCACCGTGAACATCGGCCCACCCCACACCGACGCGGTCGGCCGCTACGCGCTCAGCAGCTTGCGCCGGCTGCGGAGCGGTGCCGCCCAGGCGCTGACGGCCGAGGACCTCACCGCCCTCGACCGGCTGCTCGACACCGAGGGGCCGCACAGCGTCCTGCGGCGCGGCGACCTGACGGTGCGCACGGAGCGGATGGTGTGGGCCGCACGCGCCTCCGGCGGTTGAGCGGGGCGCCTACGGGGGGTGTGGGTTCGGTTCATGGGCGGGTGCGGGTTCGTTGTGGCTGGTCGCGCCGTTCCCCGCGCCCCTGAAGGGGCGCGACCGGAGCCGCCGGCCATCATGTTCACCAGCCCCCACGTGCCCGCAGCCTCCCACCGGCGGGAGGGGCCGTGGGCCGGTGCGTCGTATGCCCGTCGCGTAGGTTCTGTCTCGGAGAACCAGGACCCTGTACCAGCTCCGGGTCGTACGCCCGGCCTGCGACGGGCTGACGCACCGGCCCACGGCCCCGACCCACCCACCGGACCCCAAGGGGCGCGGGGAACGGCGCGACCAGCCACCACGCACCCGCAGCCGCCCAACCGCCGGAGGCACCCCGCGGGGAACGGCGCGACCAGCCACAACGCACCCGCAGCCGACAACAAACCGAACCCACCCGCCCGGTAGGCGCCCCGCTCAACCGCCGGAGGCAGCTGCGCGAACCATCACGCAGTCGAACTCCACAACCCGCCCCGTAGCCGGTTCCCGAGTCACCGGGTACATGCCCGTGATCTCGAAGCCCGCCTCCTCGTAGATCGCGACAGCCTCGTGCATCTGCGGGCTGCCCTCGTAGAGCCGGAGGAGGGCGACCTCCGACTGCATGCCGACGAAGTCGTCGATGCGCTTGCCGGCGCCCGCGAAGACCTCCAGGTCGTAGCCCTGGGTGTCCATCTTCAGGTAGGGCCGCGGATCGGTGAGGCCGTCCAGCGCCTCGTCCATCACCGCGTCCAGGCGGCGGATCTCGATCTGCTCCATGGTCGACTTGGCGAACCGCTTGTAGCGGCCCTTGCCGTACTCGGTGGGCGGGAGAAGGGAGTTCATGGAGTTCCAGTTGGAGTGGATCTCCATGGTGGCTTCTTCACGGCCGAGGCCGCAGTTGTAGACGTGCCAGTCGGGGTCGTTCTCCGCCTTCTTCTGCAGCTTGGCGAAGTGCTCGGCGGTCGGCTCGAAGGAGACGATACGGCCGGTGTAGCCGTGGCGGCGCAGGCGGCTGCCGTACTGGCCGGCGTTGGCGCCCACGTCGAAGACGCAGTTCACCTGGTACTTGTCCAGCAGACCGTTCACATGGTGGGCGCACAGGTAGTCGGCGGCGGCCAGCTGGAGGACGCGTTCGTCGCCCCTCGACGCCTCCGGGTCGAACAGCAGGTGCGCCCCGGTCTGCCCGAGCACGGCGTTCTTCCACTTCGCCGGCTTCGGCTTGGCCTTGGGCCCTCCGCCACGACCGCGGCTCACCAGCCACGCGTCCTGCCCCACGGGCGTCACCGAGTAACCGCTACTGCGGCGGGCCAGCAGATCCGCCCCCGCCTCCAGAGAGATCCGGGCACGGCCGCGTCGCCGGGAGACCAGGGCCTCTCCCGGACCAAGATCGAGCACCTGCACCCCGAGCTTGGGGGCCAGCTTGAGTATCCGCCTGTAAAGGGTCTGCATTCAGACACCTTTACATGCGAGAGGCCGTTCGTTGAACCGATCTCATAACTTCCTGTTCATGCAGGCGTCGGAAGCAGCCCCGCAGGCGTTCACACAGGGCCCCGGGACGCTGTGCCCCATGCTCTCAAGGCCGAGGCCCCCGCCCTGCCGGCTCCGGCGCACCCTCCGCCTCCGCCTCCGGAGGCGTCGCCGCCGCCCGGCGCCGTACAACGGCCGTCAGGCGCGTGGCCACCGGTTCCGTGAAGCGAGCCGTGAGGGGGCCGACGATGACCAGGATCAGCACATACGCCGTGGCCAGCGGCCCGAGGGACGGTTCGATCCCGGCCGTGACCGCCAGCCCGGCGATCACGATCGAGAACTCGCCGCGCGCCACCAGCGTGCCGCCCGCCCGCCAGCGCCCCTTCGTCGAGATCCCGGCCCGTCCGGCGGCCCAGTACCCCGTGGCGATCTTCGTGACGGCGGTGACCACCGCCAGAGCGAGCGCGGGCAGCAGTACCGGCGGAATGCTGGCCGGGTCGGTGTGCAGGCCGAAGAAGACGAAGAACACGGCGGCGAACAGGTCCCGGAGCGGGGAGAGCAGAATGTG
Source organism: Streptomyces pseudoechinosporeus (assembly GCF_054783935.1). NCBI lineage: Bacteria > Bacillati > Actinomycetota > Actinomycetes > Kitasatosporales > Streptomycetaceae > Streptomyces > Streptomyces pseudoechinosporeus. The sequence goes on along the minus strand of NZ_BAAGPS010000094.1, from coordinate 170,768 downwards.
GGCGCCCTCCGCGGCCTCCCCGGACAGCGCGATGCCGACCAGGAACGCGCCCACCGCCGCCGAGACCTGGAGCTGCTGGGCGAGCCCGGCGACCAGCAGGGTCAGGCCCAGTACCACCAGGAGCAGCTTCTCGGGGTCGTCGCTGGAGACGAAACGGGAGATGAGGCGGCCGTACCGCACCGCGACCACCAGGACGAGCGCCGCCGCACCGAGCGCGATGGCCAGCGTGACGCTGCCCGCCGCGAGGCCCGCGCCGGCCAGCAGGGCGGTGATGATCGGCAGATAGACGGCCATCGACAGGTCTTCGAGCACCAGGATGCTGAGGATCACGGGCGTCTCGCGGTTGCCGAGCCGCCCCAGGTCGCCGAGGACCTTGGCGATGACTCCGGAGGAGGAGATCCAGGTGACTCCGGCGAGGACCACGGCGGCCACCGGACCCCAGCCGAGCAGCAGCGCCATGGCCGCGCCCGGCAGGGCGTTCAGGGCGGCGTCGACCAGGCCCGCCGGGTACTGGGTCTTGAGGTTGGAGACGAGATCGCTCGCCGTGTACTCGAGTCCCAGCATGAGCAGCAGCAGTACGACCCCGATCTCGGCGCCGATCGCCACGAAGTCCTCGCTGGTGCCCAGCGGCAGCAATCCGCCCTCCCCGAAGGCGAGTCCGGCGAGCAGATACAGCGGGATGGGGGAGAACTGGAAGCGTCCGGCGAAGCGGCCCAGCAGCCCCAGGCCGAGGATGATGGCGCCGAACTCGATCAGAAAGACCGCGGAGGTGTGCACTGCCGGTTCACTCCCGTCCGAGTATCGCCGCGGCCGCCTCCACGCCCTCGCGGGTGCCGATCACGATGAGGGTGTCCCCGCCGGCCAGCCGGAAGTCCGGCGTCGGCGACGGGATCGCCTCCGCCCGGCGCAGGACGGCGACGATCGAGGCGCCGGTCTCGGTGCGCATCTGTGTCTCGCCGAGCAGCCGTCCGTTCCAGTACGAGCTCCCGGACAGTTCGAGGCGTTCGGCCACCAGGCCCAGCTCGGTGGTGGACAGCAGATTCGGGCTGTGATGCGTGGGCAGCAGGGCGTCGACGAGGGCCGCCGCCTCCTTCGGTGTCAGGTGCACGGACAGGGAGCAGGCGTCCGGGTCGTCCGTGCGGTACGCGCTGAACGTCCGGTCGCCGTCGCGGTGCGCGACCACCGAAAGCCGGCGCCGTTCACGTGTCGTCATGTCGTAGCGCACCCCAATTCCCGGCAACGGTGTACTGCTCAGGCGTGGTGTGCCCATGGCTGATCCCCTGTCCGATCAAGTACGTACGTGTCCACGGGGCTGTCTGCGCCCCACATACGCACCGTACGCAACCCGCATGAAGGCCGGCGCACCTGGGCGGAACGCCGGCCTCCATGGTCAGCCGGTCACTTCGATCTTCCCGTTGGCCGCCTCCGCGGGTACGGCCGCCTTGCCCGCCGTGATCCCCTTCAGCAGCTCGGCCAGGTCGACTCCCGTGGTGGAGCTGAGGAGTTCCATGCCCTGCGCGACATTGTCGGCGACCGTACGCGACAGCTGGCTGGCGCCGTCCGTCGAGATCACCGTCATCTTGTCGACGGCGCTGAGCGGCTCGGACGCCTTGGCGACGACCTGCGGCAGCACCTCGACGAGCATCTGGAGCACGGCCGCGTCGCCGTACTGGGCGAACGCGTCCGCCTTCTTCCGCATGGCCTCCGCCTGAGCGGCACCCGTCGCCCCGATCGCGGCGGCCTCCGCCTCGCCCTCCAGCCGGACCGCCTCCGCGATCGCCGCACGCCGGGACCGCTCGGCCTCACCCTGCCTGAGGCCCTCGACGGCCTCCGCCTCGGCCAGCGCGGAGCGGCGCTGCTTCTCGCCCTCACCCGACAGCCGCGCCCGCTCGGCCTCCGCCTGCGCGGCCGCGATGGCGGCCAGCCGCTCGGCCTCGGCCTGCTTCACGCGGGCCACCCGCTTGGCCTCCGCCTCCTGCTCGGCCTCGTACCGCCGGGCGTCGGCGGGCTTACGGACCTCGGTGTCGAGCTGACGGTCCTTCAGTGCCGCCTGGCGCTCGGCCACCTTCTCCTGCTGGATCAGGACGTCCTGCTGACGGGCGGCCTCCGCGAGCGGACCGGCGGCGTTGGCCTGGGCCGCCGCCGCGTCCGTCTCGGCCTTGATCTCGGCCTGCTTGAGGGCGAAGGTCCGCTGGGCGATCGCGATCTCCTCCTCCGCCTTCAGCCGCGCCTGCTCGGCGGCCCGGCGGGCCACCGCCTCCGCGATGTCGGCCTCCTGCTTGGCCCGCGCGGCCTCCGGCCGACCCAGGTCCTCCAGGTAGGAGCCCTCGGTGGTGATGTCCTGGATCTGGAAGGCGTCGAGCACCAGGCCCTGCCCGGACAGGCTCGCCTCGGCCTCCTCCGCCACCTGCCCGGCGAACGCGGCCCGGTCCCGGATGATGTCCTCCACCGACATCCGGCCCACGATGGACCGCAGCGCGCCGGACAGCACCTCCTGGGTGAACCCGACGATCCCGCCCTGCTGCATCAAAAACCGCTGGGCCGCGGCCCGGATCGAGTCCTCGGAGCCGCCGACCTTGACGATGGCCACGCCTTCGAGGTTCGCCTTCACCCCGCGCAGCGTGACCGCGCCGCGCACCGAGATCGGGATGTGCCGCGAGGACAGGTCGAGGGTGAACTTCTGCTGCACGAACGGCACGACGAACACGCCGCCGCCCACCACGACCTTCTGGCCGCTGTTGTCGGTGAAGATACGGCCGGTCTCCGGGTCGGTGGACTTCTTGCCGCGCCGCCCGGTGACGATGAACGCCTGGCTCGGCCCGGCCACCTTGTAGCGGGTGACGACGACGAGCGCGAGCAGCACGAGGAGTACGACGACTCCGACGACGGCGATGACGACTGGACTCATGATGACTTCCCCCCTGCCGTCCCGGGGGACGGCAGATCGGTACGTACGAATGATGTGCGGGGTGTGCAGGGTGTGCTGTATGGAGTCTGATGTGTGGGTCAGCGCTCGACCGGGCGCACCATCACCGACGTCGACGACAGGGTCGCCTCGACCCAGATCTCGACGCCCCGCGCGATGGGAACGGCACTCTTGGCCGCGTACTTCACCGGCTGGCCCGCGAGATACAGCAACACCTCGCCATAGCCGTCGGCCGGGATCGCGGTGACCACGGAGCCCGAGGAGCCCACCAGGTCCTCACTGCGCGGGGTGACATCGGGATCGTCCCGCATCAGGGCCCGGCTGAACCTCCAGGTCAGCCAGCCCGCCCCGGCACCCGCGCCGACGCCCACGGCGGTGGCGGGTCCGGCGCCGAGGCCCGTCGTGCCGAGCACGATCGCCCCGCCGAAGCCGAGCATCGAGATGAACCCGGCAATGACCGGAAGCGACAGCAGCCCGTCGAACAGCCCGTCCAGCACCCCGGCCCCGTCGAAAAGCCCTTCCAGCACCCCGTCGAAGACGAGCGCCAGGACGAGCAGAACGATCCCCGCGATGCCGAGACCGATAAAGAAGGTCATGCGGTAAGCCCCCGTGTCCCCCGCGTACGCCGACCACCTCGGCGTACGGGGATCATCTCAGGCATGTGCCCAATCGCACACTGCCGTACTCCGGCAATCTTTACGCCGCCTTGATGCCGGTTCCGGCCCATGCGCAGGGCGCCGGCCGCGGGCCAGGATGACGGGGCAGGAAACAAGGGGAGCACGGGGAGCTACGGGGGACGGATACGGGCCCCGGTGCCGGGGTGTCGAGGGGGAAGACACCAGCACCGGGGCCCAGCCCTGTGCCCTGCTCCGGCAGTGAACCACTCCCTGGGGGTCCACCCCAGCCGCGTATGCGTTAGAAAGGCGTCAAGGGCTGATGACGTATCAGGGGGTGTGCATGGCGGGGCAGGACGTGCCCGAGGAGTATCTGGACGGCTTCGCCGTCATCCTCGCGGACGCCTCCGCGACCGGCCGCCGGCTGACCCGCGACGAACTCGACTCTCGCCGGGCGCTGGGCGAACGGGCCGCCGAGGCCGGGTACGGACTCCGCGCCCTCGTCGGCGCGCATCTGGCCGCCGCCCGCGCCCACTGGCCGGCCGCGAACCTCGCCTCCACGGACAGCGTGCTCGCCGCCGTCGAGCAGACCGTCGACGCCTTCGCGGAGGGGTACGAGCGGGCCCAGCGTCAGGCCGTACGCCAAGAGGAGGCGGCGCGCCGGGAGTTCATCGACGACCTGCTGTACGGACGCAGCGACCTGGGCCGGCTCGCCGAGCGCGCCGAACGCTTCGGGCTGCGCCTCTCGCACGCGCACGCCGTCGCCGTGGCGCAGGGCAGGGCCGGGTACGACGAGGGGGACGCCGTCTCCCGCGAGGTGGAGCGTGCGCTGATCGGCCGGTTCGGCGACCGCAGCATCCTCATGACCACCAAGGACGGGCGGCTCGTCTGCATCGCCCCCGGCGACCAGGACGAGGTCCTCGCCTTCTTCGCCAAGCAGGCGTACGCCGCGACCGACGGCGGCCAGGTCGCCATCGGCCGCCCCCAGCCCGGCCCTGGCGGGGTCGTCCAGTCGTACGAGGAGGCCCTGAACGCCCTCGACCTGGCCGAGCGCCTGGAACTCGACGCCCCCGTACTCCGCGCCGCCGACCTCCTCGTCTACCCCGTCCTCACCCGCGACCGCCAGGCCATGGCGGACCTGGTGCTCAGTGCCCTCGGCCCGCTACGGCAGGCCCGCGGCGGAGCCCGGCCCCTCCTCGACACCCTCACCGAGTACTTCGCCTCGGGCTGCGTCGCCGCGGAGGCGGCCCGCCGGCTGTCGCTGAGCGTGCGGGCCCTCACCTACCGGCTGGACCGGATCCACCGGCTGACCGGCGCAAATCCCGCGGACCCGGTGCACCGGTACACGCTTCAGACGGCGGTGATCGGGGCGCGGCTGCTGGACTGGCCGGAGAAGGAGTTCTGAACAGGAGCTCCGAGCAACAGAGGGAGTCGCCGCCACCGGCCCCGTACGGCAGGATTCGGGCCATGACCGAGCGAGCCACGACCGAGCGCGACCGCCCCATCCGCGTCCTGATCGCCGACGACCAGGACATGGTGCGTACCGGCTTCCGTTTCTTCCTGGACGCGCAGCCGGACATCACGGTGGTCGCCGAGGCGGCGGACGGGGAGCAGGCCGTCGCGCTGGCCCGCGAGACCCGGCCGGACGTGTGCCTGCTCGACATCCGGATGCCGAAGATGGACGGCCTGGAGGCGACGCGACTGCTGGCGGGACCGGAGGTCCCGGACCCGATGCGGGTCGTCGTGGTCACCACCTTCGACCTCGACGAGTACGTCTACGGGGCCCTGCGCGGCGGCGCCTGCGGCTTCCTCCTCAAGGACTCCGGCCCCACGCTGCTCGCCGAGGCGGTACGGGCGGCCGCGGCGGGTGACTCCCTGGTGTCCCCGTCCGTCACGGTCCGCCTCCTCAAGCACGTCACGGCCGCCACGGCGGCTCCTACACCGGCCGCACCACTCCCGGCCAAGCCCCAAGAACCGCTCACCGACCGCGAGTTGGACGTCGTACGCCTGGTCGCCCTCGGCCGCACCAACGCCGAGATCGCCGCCGACCTGTACGTCTCCCTCTCCACGGTGAAGACCCACCTGGCCAGCGTCCAACTCAAACTGGCGGCCCGGAACCGTGTGGAAATCGCGGCGTGGGCCTGGCAAACGGGGGTGGCCTCCGCCGGTTGAGCGGGGTGCCTCCGGCGGTTGGGCGGGTGCGGGTGCGTCGTGGCTGGTCGCGCCGTTCCCCGCGCCCCTTGGGTGGGTGGTGGGTGCGGGGCCGTGGGCCGGTGCGTCAGCCCGTCGCAGGCGGGGCGTACGGCCCTTTGCTGGTACAGGGTGCGGGTGGCCTGAGACAGAACCTAAGCGACGGGCATACGACGCACCGGCCCACGGCCCCTCCCGCCGGGGGGAGGCTGCGGGCACGTGGGGGTGCGGGCTTTCAGGTGCCGGGGAACCCGCGAGGCTGCTGGCGCGCCCGTCACACGTCTGTGAGCTGATCGGGACCCTGGTGAATTCGCCCTGAATTTAGGTACGTTGACCGCACTTCACCCCTACGCCACCCCGCCCCACCGAGGGAGCCCCAGTCATGCCCCAGCAGCAGAAGACCTTTCGTGCTATCGATGTCGGTGACGGCACCGATGGGATCTGGGCCGCCCATACGCAGGCCCTGTGGCCGGCGGCGGATGGATGGATGACCGAGGAGAGCAAGACTCCGGAGGGAGCGGCCCGCGCGCGGGAGTTGTTCGAGGGTCATATGCCGGAACTGGTGCCGATACTCGACCGGCTCGCGGCCGGGCTCGACCGGCCCGGAGGCGAAACCTTCCTCACCCTCGCCGGCATACGGCCGTTCTTCGCGGGCTGCACCCAGATCGGCGTCGGCGGCACCCTTCTGCGCAACTACGACTTCGACCCCGCCGACTGCGAAGGCACCATCGTCTCCTCGCACTTCCTGCGCCCCGTGATCGGTATGCAGGACGCCGGCTGGGGCCTGCTGGACGGTATGAACGACGCCGGCCTCGCCGTCTCGCTCACCTTCGGCGGACGCTTCGTGCACGGCCCCGGCTTCGCCATCCTCATCGTGCTGCGGTACCTCCTGGAGACCTGCGAGACGGTCGACGAGGCCGTGGACAAGCTGCGTACGATCCCGGTCGCCATCCCCCAGAACGTCACCCTCGTCGACGCGGAAAGGGCCGTGACCGTGTACGTCGGCCCCGACATCCCCCTCACCGAGGCCCCGGACGCCTGCGCCACCAACCACCAGCACCTGCCGGTCCCGGATGAGCAGGAACAGCAGAGCCGGACCCAGGAACGCCTGGCCACGGTCCGGGCGGCGGGTCCGGACCTCGCGGCGCTGTTGAAGCCACCGCTGTACAACTCCGCGTTCGACAAGGGCGGCACGGTCTACACGGCCCATTACCGCCCCACCGAGGGCCGCGTGACCTACCTCTGGCCCGACGAGACCTGGGACCAGTCCTTCACCGACTTCACTCCGGGCACGCGCACGGTGACCATGGGACGGGCGGAATGACGCCGGTCCCACCCGGGACTATTGGGGAGCAGAGTGCTTAGGTTAGCCTCGCCTAATGCGCAGCAGTGTCCTCTCTTCCAGTGCTCCAAGCGGTATTTCTCGACGGCGGCTCCTCGCAGCCGGTGGTGTTCTCGCCCTCGGTCCGCTGGTCGCCGCCTGCGGTGGGGATGACGGCGAGCCCGCGCAGGCCGACAGCAGTGGGAGCGGCGGGCCCTGGTCGTTCAAGGACGACCGGGGGAAGACCGTCGAGCTCGACAAGGCGCCGGAGCGGATCGTCGCGTTCGTGAGTACCGCCGCCGCGCTGTACGACTACGGCATCGAGTGCGAGGGCATCTTCGGGCCCAGCGAACCGGTCGGGGGCAAGCCCAATCCGCAGGTCGGCGACATGGACGTATCGAAGATGACCAGTCTCGGCACGGAGTTCGGGCAGTTCAACATCGAGAAGTACGCGACGCTGAAGCCGGATCTGCTGATCAGCAACATGTTCCCGGGGCCCGACCTCTGGTACGTGCCCGAGGAAAGCAAGAAGAAGATCGACGCCCTCGCGCCCTCCGTCGGGATCAAGGTCGCCCTGGACCCGCTCACCACCCCTCTCCGCCGGACCGCCGAACTCGCCGAGGCCCTTGGCGCGGATCTCTCCGCGGAGAAGGTCACCGACGCGAAGGCGCGCTTCGAGAAGGCGGCCGAGACCCTCCGGAAGGCCGCCGAGGCGAGCGGCGGGCTGAAGGTGATGGCGATGACGGGGGACAACGAGCAGATGTACGTGGGCGTCCCGGACTCGTACTGCGATCTTCACTACTTCAAGGACCTCGGCGTCGAGTTCGTCGAGGGGAAGAAGTCCGACGAGTGGGGCTTCTGGGAGTTCCTCAGCTGGGAGAACGCCAACAAGTACCACGCCGACCTGATCATGGTCGACAACCGCTCCCACGCCCTGCCGCTCAAGGAGCTGGACAAGAAGCCCACCTGGCGTGAGCTGCCCGCAGTCCAGGCCGGGCAGCTGACGACGTGGGCGATGGAAGAGCGGTTCAGTTACGCCGGATGGGCCCCGGTCCTGGAGCAGCTCGCCGCGGCCGTGGAGAAGTCGAAGAGGCTCGACTCCTAGCTTCCACACCCTCATCGGCTTCGTCCGCCGGGTGATCGGTCGCCGGATGATTCGCCGAACCGTCGGAAACCGGGGGTGGTCATTCAGGTGACGTGTGCGTAAGGATGTGGTCATGACCGCGGCCCATCGCGCCATGGCTCTCCTGGAGGGCTGGCCGAACCTGATAAGTGGCCCGCCCAAGTGCACCGTTGGGCATGCTTTCGCTTCGGCGGGACACGAGATCGTCCATTTCCACTCCGACGATTCCGCCGACCTCTTCCTGACCCGCCCGGCGGTCGAACGCCTGCTCCCCCAGCTCCGCCACAACAGCGCCATCCGCGTACGCCCCGGCGCCTCCTGGATCACCGTCCTCCTCGACTGCGACGCGGACGTGGAACTCCTGCTGATCCTCGTGAGCCTCGCGCTGAAGGAACAAAGCCAGGAACACGGCGAGGTCCCGCAGGACCGCCCGTCCCCGCCCTGCGACTGGGAACGCCCGGCGGAGCTGCCCGCGGTCCCCACCTCACGTCCGGGAGCGGCCCGCCGCATGGTCGACCGGCTCATGCCTCACGGGCACTGACACGGACGTACGGACGCGGACTACGGACGCGGACTACGGACACGGACGTACGTACTGACACAGGCGTACGTCATGACGCCGTAGCGTTCGGCATCGTCCTCACCGGAGTCGGTGTCACCGGCGTCGGCATCGGCCTCGGCGTCGCTCCCACCACCGCCACCACCGCACCCGTGTCGAGCCGCCGGTACAGCCACTCCGCGTCGCTGCGGCGCAGCCCGATCCAGCCCGCCGTGCTGTCGTAGTTGCCGGGCGCCTTCTCGTCCAGGGTGAAGGCGACGATGTAGTTCGTACGGTTCTGGGGGGTGCGCAGCTGGATCACCCACGGCGCCTTCGTCTCGTACCCCCGCCCGAACCCGAGCGTGTCGGTGGGCAGCGCGGCGACCTTGTACTTGTCGGTGACCGTCATACGGCCCGTCGGCGTGGGCGTCCGGGCCGCTCCCGCGGAGATGGGCAGGACGCGCCCCGCGACGATCAGTTCACGCCGGGAGAGATTGACGGTGGCGGCGGGCACCGCGCCGGCGGCGGACGACGGCCCCGGTGCCCTGAGCGTGGCGGCGGGCGGTCTGGAGTGGCCGTCCTTCCCGCCGCCGACGAACGCCATGCTCAGGACCACGGACACGGCCGCCACCGCACTGGCACCGACCGCGGCGAGGGAGGCGTGCCGGCGACGTCGGCGGCGCAGGGCACAACGGCGGATCTCGGCGCCCGGGACGGGCAGCGGGGTCTCGTGGTCCTCGGCCAACTCATGGAGGGCGAAGGCCAGTTCACGGTGGGACTCGGTGGGCCGGGGCTCATCGGACACGGTCGTCCTCCCTCTCAGCCAGTTCATCGGCCTCGCTCAGCCACCGCGCCAGCGCCGCGCGGCCACGGGACAGCCGGGCCTTGACGGTGCCCACGGGCGCACCGGTTTCGGAGGCTACCTGTTCGACAGTGAGGTCGCACAGATGGTGAAGTACGACAGCCTTTCGCTGCGCCTCGGGCAGCTCCCGCAACGCCTGGACCAGCGCGGTGCGCTCGGGCCCCGGCCCCGGCATGTGCTCCGGCGGCGGATTGCGGCGCACGAGTTCCAGCCAACGCCGCGCCCGCCGCCAGCGGCTCACCGCGAGCCGCATCGCGACGGTGCGGATCCACGCCTCGGGAGCCCCTTCGGCCAGGAACTCCCGCCGCCGGTCCCAGGCACGTACGAACGCCTCCTGGACGACGTCCTGCGCCTCGCCGTGGTCCCCGGTGAAGGCGTAGAGCTGGCCGGTCAGCCGCGGGAACGCGGCGGCGTAGAACGCGTCGAACTCTTCCTCGGTCATGCCCCCCGCCGGAGTCTGCGGGACGCCGTGCGCCCGGTCGTCTCTGCCGCGTTTACGGGTCCCTGAGTCGCGTACATCGAAGCACAACACGGGAGGTGGCCGAGGGGCAGCTGGGAGCCGGCCGGGTTCAGCGCTTCTCGTACGGGTTCGACGGCTGGTCGACGCGTTGCACGGAGGTGGCGTTCAGGACCGGGCGGGCCTCGTCCGAGCCGGGTGCGCCGGTGCGGTGCCAGGTGCCGGTGACGGTGACCCAGGTGTCGCGGGCGGGGGCCTCGGCACCGCGGACCTGGACCTTCAGGGGCGCGGCGTCGGCGGCGCAGCAGTTGACGAAGAGGCGGGCGACGTACCATCTGCCGTCGTCGTCCTTCGTCACGAAGCCCGTCAGCCGGAAGGTGCGCCCCTTCATGGACGCGCCACTGTCCCACTGCGCGCGCGACGCGAACGAGTTCAGGGTGAGCTCGACCGGGTCCCCCGCCGGGAGCTTCGGGAAGGTGCCGACGCCCTGTGCCGCGACCTTCGCCTCCTCGCGCTCGGCGCTGTACGAGCCGAGGGCGGGCGGCGGGAAGAGGAGGAGGGCGAGGGCGGGGGCGGCGAGGAGCCAGGCTATACGAGGGCTGTGGGCGTGATCGTGACCGTGACCTTCAAGGTGGTCCTCATGGCCGTGGTCGCCGTCGCCGTGGTCGCTGTCACCGTCGCCATGATCACGACTGTCGCCGTCACCGTTCTCACGCCTGACGAGGCCCAGCAGCCCGAGCACGACCAGCAGCACCCCCGAGATGACCAGATAAGGCCGCAGCCCCTCCTTCACATACCGCAGATACAGCTCGCTGAAGAGGGACACCCTCAGCAGCGCCGCCCCGCACAGAAGCAGCAGCACCCCCTGCGTACGGAACCTCATAGCAGCCACCACCCCACTCCCACACTGCTCGCCACGGCCACGACCCACGTCACGGACGAGAACCGGATGGCGAAGGCCCGCCCGAAGGTCCCTGCCTGGAGGGCGAACAGTTTCAGATCGACCATCGGCCCGACCACCATGAACGCCAGCCGCGCGGTCGGCGAGAACCCGGTCAGCGAGGCCGCGACGAAGGCGTCGGCCTCGGAGCAGACGCACAGTACGACGGCGAGTACGGCGAGCAGCAGCACCGACATCCAGGGCGAATCGGTGAAGACGTCGAGCACGGAGCGCGGGACGAGGATGTTGAAGGTCGCCGCGGCAGCCGCGCCCAGTACGAGGAAGCCGCCCGCGTGCAGAAAGTCGTGCTGCAGCCCGTCCCGGAACCCGCGCCACCCGGTAGGGGACGCGCCCTTGCCGGTCGTACGCCGCTGGGGCAGCCACTCCTCCTTCCCGAACCGCACCCACAGCCACCCCATCACCACGGCCGTGGCGAGCGAGGCGACGAGCCGGGCGCCGACCATGGCCGGGTTCCCCGGAAAGGCGATGGAGGTGGCGACGAGCACGACCGGATTGATGGCGGGCGCGGACAGCAGAAAGGCCAGCGCGGCGGCCGGCGCGACACCGCGCCGCATCAGGCTGTCGGCCACCGGCACGGAAGCGCACTCGCACCCGGGAAGCACCACCCCGGCCGCCCCCGCGACGGGCACGGCGAACGCCGGTTTCTTCGGCAGTACGCGGCTGAAGACCCGCTCCGGTACGAACGCCCCGATCGCCGCCGACACCGCCGTACCCAGCAGCAGAAACGGCATCCCCTGCACGGCGATGGCGGTGAAGACGGTCCACCAAGCCCCCATGGCAGGGGTCGCGAGATCGAGCGCGAACATCGGCCCGAGCACGGACCCGACGGTGACGATCGCGACAAGGGCAACGCCCCCCACCACGACATACACGAACCCCCGCGCAACAACGCGCGCCCCGTCCCCCAGACTCCCTCGCTCCTCCACGCCCCTTGCTTCCCGCCTCACCCAGTCATACGCCGTACGTCCGCACGTCCGGGCAGATTAACCGGTGCCGCTGTGCGAGCTCCTCGGCGCCTTCGCGTCAGGCCCGCGCCACTGTGCCCGCGATCAGCGTGGCGACGGCGTTTTCCAGGGTGGCGCGCAGGTCCAGGCGGAGCTCCATCACGGTGGGGTCGGCTTCGTAGGCGGCGAGCACGCTGGCGGAGGGCCGGCAGTAGGTCGAAAGGGTGCCGGCCAGGATCACCGTCATCATGGCCACCGTCCGGGCGCCATCGCCGACTTCGGGCACGTACTGGCGGATGAGGTCGGCCGTGGTCGTGATGCCGGCGATGGCTGACCTCTTGTGCCGCACCACGACGTCGACGGACACGTTGTGCTCCAGCACATTGGCCTGGGCGTTGACGAGATCGAGCAGCACCGTCTGGCGTGCGAGGGATGCGCTGAGTACCGCGGCCACCTGGTCGCCGCGTTCGCGCGCCGACAGGTGTGGGTCGACACCCTTGGCCAGTTCGTCCGGCACCTCCGCCAGCCATCTCTCCATGGCGCGCACGAGCAGTTCGAACAGCACCGCCTCACGGGACTCGAAGTAACGCAGCACGTTCGACTTGGCCAGCCCGACCCGTCGGCTCAGCTCGTTGAGGCTCAGGTCGGCCACCGGCATCTCGTCGAGCATCGCCGCCGCCGTGTCCAGGATCGTCCGGCGCCGGATCTCGCGCTGCTCCTTGCTGCGTGCCCGCTGGAATGTCATGCACCCCAGTTTACAAACCAGCGGTCTCTTGACACCAGACCGGCGGTCTCTTACTGTCGACGCCATAACAGACCAACGGTCTATAAGGAGATTGGCATGAAGTGGACCGAGCGTGACATCCCCGAGCAGAAGGGGCGGGTGGCGGTCGTGACCGGCGCCAACACCGGCCTCGGCTTCGAGACCGCCCGTGCTCTGGCGGAACACGGGGCAACGGTGGTGCTGGCCGTACGGGACGTCGAGAAGGGCAGGCAGGCGGCCGCCCGCATGTCCGGCGACGTCACCGTGCAGGAGCTGGACCTGACGTCACTGGAGTCGATCCGCGCCGCCGCGGCCGACCTGCACGGAACGCACACGGGGATCGACCTGCTGATCAACAACGCCGGTGTGATGCACACGCCGAAGCAGACCACGCGCGACGGGTTCGAGATGCAGTTCGGCACCAACCACCTCGGCCCCTTCGCGTTCACCGGGCTGGTGCTGGACCTGCTGCTGCCCGTGCCGGGCTCGCGGGTGGTGACGGTCAGCAGCCTCGCCCACCGCATGCGGGCCGCCATCCGCTTCGACGACCTGCAGTCGGAGCGGTCCTACAGCCGAGTCGCGGCCTACGGGCAGTCGAAGCTGGCGAACCTGCTGTTCACCTACGAGCTGCAACGCCGTCTCGGCTCGCTCAGCACCACGATCTCGGTGGCCGCACACCCGGGTGTGGCCACCACCGACCTCACGCGCAACACCTTCGCCGCGATGCGGGTGATCAACCCCGTGATCGCGCCCCTGACGAGCCAGAAGCCGGAGATGGGCGCACTGGCGACCCTGCGCGCGGCCACCGACCCCACCGTCCGCGGCGGCCAGTACTACGGCCCGGACGGGATGGGCGGGCTCCGAGGACACCCGAAGGTCGTCGAGTCCAGCCCCGATTCCCACGACCGGACCGTCCAGCAACGCCTGTGGACGGTCTCCGAGAACCTCACCGGCGTGAAGTTCCCTGTCTAGGCCTTGGGGAGGGCCGGCGTCTCGCTCATCAGGTTGGCGCGGCTTTGCTGTCACACGGACCGATGACGGCAAAGCCGGGGCCACCGGAAATCCAAACTGATCAGCAGTGCCGGATCCTGCTCCACGGAGGACCTACCTGTCAGCCCCGTACGTCCCGTATTCCGGAAGCCCCGTCGATTCGTAGACGAGGATCGTCAGTCCGCCCGGTGTCCTCTCGTTGCTCAGGAGGCGTAGGCCCGCCGGGGCGCCGCCGTCCGGGAACAGGCGGCGGCCGGTGCCTACGACGACCGGAGCGATCGCGAGGCGTAGTTCGTCGATCAGGCCGGCGGCCAGCAGGGACTGGCCGAGTCGAGCGCTGCCGTGGATCTGGAGTTCGCGGCCGGGCTGCCGCTTCAGTTCGGCTACCTGGGCGGGGATGTCGCCGGAGAGAATCGTGGTCGGGTTCCAGTCGGCTCTGGTGAGGCTGTGGGAGGCGACGTACTTCGGCAGACCGTTCAGGATGGCGGCGGACGGGTGCTCGGTCATCTTCGGCCAGTCCCGCGCGAAGTTCAGGTACGTACGGCGGCCGAAGAGGAACGCGTCCGCCTGCTCGAGCCATGTGCCGGCCAGCCGCTCGAACGTCTCGTCCAGATGCGGCACGAACCAGCCGCCCTGGGTGAATCCGTCGCTCGTGTCCTCGTCCGGGGCACCGGGCCCCTGGGATACGCCGTCCAGCGACAGGAACTCCTGCAGCACCAATTTCATCGCGCACCACTCTCCTTTACGGCAGGGGCCGCCAACCGTCCCCTCTCCCTTATGGACCTGGTGCCGCGCGGAAACTCATCGGTCCGAACCGACCGGTCCGGGAGCCCTCACTAATGCGGCCCCGCCGCCCCCGCGCTGATCAGGGCCGCGCAGGCGACGACCGCGGCGCACAGGGCCGTGAGGTAGCGGACCGAGACATGGCGGGCCGTGACGTGGAGCGCCGAGACATAGCGCGTGGATTTGCGTCGGAACACGGCGACAACCTCGCATCGTCAGTGCGTTAAGTGAGCGCAATCGTAGGTTTAACGCGCCGCTTAACGTAGGGCGGAACGGGCTCCGGGGCAAGAGGGGGCGTCAATCTCCCGCCCGCTTCCCGCGAGCACTAACTGGCTTGTTACGAGCGGAAGTTGACTTGCCAGTAACGGTAAGTCAACTTCCTGGCATGCTGGGACCATGGCCGAGCGTGACGACCCGGGGATCATCGGGCGCCGAGTCCAGCAGCTGCGTACCGAACGTGGGCTGACGCAGAGGCAGTTGGCGGAAGGGGCATACACGCCGGCCTACATCTCCACGCTGGAGGCCGGGCGCGTACGGCCCTCGGAGGAGGCGTTGCGGCACATCGCCGCCCGGCTCGGCGTCGCGTACGAGGAACTGGCCACCGGCCGGCCCGCCCACCTCGCCACGAACCTGCGGCTACGGCTCACCGACGCGCAGCGCACCCTGGCCACCGGCGAGGCGGAGGCCGCGGCCGAGCAGTACGCGGCGCTGCTGGCGGAGGCGGAGGCTCACGGGCTCGACGCCGAGTGCGCCGCCGCCCTGCTGGGGCTCGGCGAATGCGCCCTGGAATCCGGCGACCTGATCGCCGGGCGGCTCCGGTTCGAGCAGGCGGAGAAACGGCTCGCGGACGCGCCGTTACCGATCCGGGTGCCGGCCCTGCGCGGCCGTGCGGTCGCCCACTACCTGGCGGGCGAACTCCGGTACGCCTGCTACCTGTTGGAGTCCACCCTCGACGAACTCAACCGCACCGGCCTGCACGACCCCGGCGCCCTGGTCCTCCTCTACGCGAGCGTGATCGGGCCGTACATGGACATGGGCGCCCACGCGCGCGCCGCCCAGGCCGCGGAGTTCGCCCTCGCGCTGGCTCCGCAGGTGGAGGATCCGGCGCTGGTGGCCCGTATGCACCGGTCCGTCGCCCGTACGTTGCTCGCCGAGGGGCGGATCGCGGAGGCGGACGCGTCCCTGGCGAAGGCCGCGGAACTGTACCGCCAGCTACAGATCCGTACGGAGCTCGCCAACTGCCACTGGATGCGCGGCTATGTGTACGCCCACAACGGTGAACTGGCGCGGGCGGAGAGCGAGTTGCGCGAGGCCCGAGCGATCCTCGCCGCCAAGCGCGCGACGCTCTACACCAGCCAGGTGGTGGTGGAGCTGGCGGACGTCCTGCATCGGCAGGGGAAGTCGGCCGAGGCGGCGAAGCTGCTTCGGGATGTGCTGGGGGATCTGAGTTCGGAGCGGGGTGCTGTTCATTCGGCTGCGGCTCATCGGCTGCTGGGGATCATCGCCGAGGACGCACGGGATACGGAGGCGGCCGAGGAGCACTATGTGCGTGCGCTGAGCCTGTTGGAGCGGGCGGGGGCGGCGGGGGATCTGGCCGACCTGTGCCGGTTGCTGGGCGACCTGCTGCGGCGTACGGGCCGGACCGAGGCGGCGCTGGACGCGTACCGGACGGGTCTGGGGCACCAGACCGCGCCGGGGACTACGACGCTGGGGCCGGCGCCGGCGCATCCTCCACTCTGAGAGCCGCGAGACGCCGCAGCAGCTCTGACTGCTCCCACTGCTCTGCTACTCCAACTACTCCGACGCCTCGAGTGCGGACTTCACCATGGAGGCCGCGGCCTCCATGCCCCTCTCGTTCGGGTGGTACGGAGTCCGCCCCGAGGCGGGCCGGTACGTCTCCACCCACGGGTCGGACGAGCACGCGTCGTGGCCCTGGCTGGCGGCGGCGACGTCGACCAGGGTCGCCCCGGTGTCGTCCGCCGCGGTGGCGGTCGCGTCCGCCAGGCGGGTGGCGATGCTCTGCCCGAACGCCAGCTGGTCGGCGGTGAGCGGCACATTGGCGCAGGTACCGGCGTCGGGCAGGACGGTGAGGTAGTTCACCAGGTAGACGTCCGCTTCCGGGGCCTTGTCATAGACGGCGTTCACGACGCTCTCGAGCCGGTCGGTCAGCACGTCGAAGGTCTGGTTGATCGCAGACTGGTCCACGGTGCCGCAGTTCGTGCCGCCGCTGGTCTGGCAGGAGTACGTGCTGAGGCTGCCGAGGTAGTTGACGTCGTTGCCCCCGATGGTGATCGTGACTAAGCGGGTCGAGCTGGTCACAGCGTCGATCTGCGGCGGGTGCGCACCCTGGGCGGAGGTGAGGATGTTCGCCGTGGTGGCGCCGCTGCACGAGACCTCCGTCAGGTTCGCCCCGGTGTCGCGGGCCACGATGCCGGCGTAGTTGGCGTCCGACCGCCCGCACGCCGTGCCCCCACTGGTGGACCCCGGCGGGATGCCCGGGCCCGCGGCGAACGAACTGCCCATCGCGACATACTCGACCCCGGCCACCGAGGTCGCGGCGTGGCTGCGCGCTTCGACCCCCGCCTGTCCGGTCTTCGTCTTCGCCGCGGCCGAGCCGGTGTTCTTCGTACCGCCGCTGATGTCCCCGGTGGCGCTGCCGCCGCAGGCCGTGAGGGTGAGGGCACCGACCGCCAGGACCGCACAAGCCGTCAGGGCGTTTCGTCGGGTCTTGTTCTGCTTCGTCACGAGCTGCTCCCGTATTCAAGAGGTGTGGTCCGCTCCGGTTGTCAGAGGAGACCACTCTTGGGACTGACGGGATCCCGGTGAAACAAGGTGATGGCCGATGCGTGACAGAAGCATGACATCCGGAGGGCGGAAGGCCTTTGAGGGGGCTGAACCTTCCAGAGCGTCAGCAGGCACGAGGCTCGGTCCCGAATGGTTCCTTCCGGCATACGGGGCTGACGCGTAGGCCCGTCCGTGCCGAACTGATCCCGACGGCCGGAAGTGATCGCTGGGCGACCCTGGACACGTCGCCGGACGACGCCCCCTGGGAGCCGCTTCGCACCAGGTCAGCCGGTCGCGTTCCGCGCGGGCTGCGGGGCATCGTAGTTGACCACGCCGCCGAGGTTCTCATCGGCGGCCTTCGCCCAGGAGCCGTCCGCGATCATCTTGTCGATCGCCGCGTCGATGTCGTCGCGCAGTTCCGTCTCGCCCTTGGGCACCCCGACGCCGTAGAGGTTCTCGGCGCTGAGTTCCTGTCCGGCCAGCCGGTAGTTACCGGGATTCCCGCTATCGGCGGCGTATCCGGCGAGGAGGGCGTCGTCGGCGGTCAGGGCATCGACCTCGCCTCTGTCCAGGGCAGTGAGGCATTCCGAGTAGGACGGGTACACCGTGAGCTGCACCTCCGGTGCCAGCTTCTTCACGATCTCCGCGGACTCGGAGTTGGAGCCGGTGACCGAGCACACCTTCCTGCCGTTGAGGTCCCTCACGGAGGTCGGGTTGTCGGCGCGCATCAGCACGTCCTGGCTGGCGGAGAGGTAGGGGCCGGAGAAGTCGACCTCTTTTTTCCGTGCGTCGGTGATCTGATAGCCGGCGACGACGAAGTCGACCTCGCCGTCTACCAGGAGGTTCGTACGCTCGGCGGCCGACGCCTCCCGCCACGCGATGTCCTCGGCTTTGACGCCGAGTTCGGCGGCAATGTACCGGGCGACGTCGATGTCGAAGCCCTCGTACTTCCCGCTCGAGAGTCCCGTACTCATGCCCGGCCGGTCGGTCATGATGCCGATCGTCAGGCTATCCGGCCAGCTACGGCCACCGGAGCCGGACGCGGACGCGGTCGGGGAGCCGGTCGGAGAGCCGGTCGCGGACCCGGTTGGCGAACCGCCCGCTTTCGCACCGTCACCGCCCCCCGGCAGCAGCCATATCACCGTCGCCAATGCGAGCCCTCCGACCGCCAGGGAAGCCGTGGCCGCCAACGGGACCCGGCGTCGGCGCCGTGCCGGGAGCGCCGGTGCCGGCGTCGGCGCCGGCGCCGGCCCGGCCAGCCGCTGGTACGCCGGTAACTCCGCCAACGCGTCGGTGACGCCACACCGCCGGACGATCTCCAGCGGGGCGGGCCGCCGCGCCGGTTCCCGGTCGACGCACTGCCGTATGAGCTCGGCGAGCCCGGGCTCCACCCCGTCGACGTCGATCTCGCCGTGCACGACGCGGTAGCTGACGGCCGGCCACTCCCCGCCGCCGTACGGCGCCCGGCCGGTCGCGGCGGCGGCCATCGTCGCGCCAAGCGCGAACACATCCGCCGCCGGGCCCGCCTCGCCGCCCAGCAGCACCTCGGGCGCGGTATAGCCGGGGGTACCTGGCGTCTGGCCGGTGCGCGTGAGCTCCGTGTGCTCCGCCGCCCGGGCGATCCCGAAGTCGATCAACTGCGGCCCGCCCGGGGCCAGGATGACGTTGTGCGGCTTCACGTCCCGATGCACCACCCCATGCCCGTGCACCGCCGCCAGGGCCTCCGCAAGCGCGGCGAACAGCCCCATACACAGGGTGGGTTCGAGGGACGTGCCGCGTGTTGCCTTCAGCAGCGTCGGGCCCGGCACGAACTCCGTCGCCAGCCAGTACGGCGGCACGTCCAGGGAAGCGCCGACGAGACGAGCGGTGTACGGGCTGCGCACCGCGCGCACCGTCGCCACCTCACGCCGGAACCGGGTCAGGACGTCGGCATCCTCCGCGAAGTCCTCGCGGATCACCTTGACCGCCACCTGCATCCCACCCGGCGACCGCCCCAGATACACCCGCCCCATGCCGCCGCTGCCCAGCCGGGCCAGCAGTGTGAACTCGCCCAGGCGCTTGGGATCCTGGCTTCTCAACGTCTCCACGCGCACCACTCTGGCAGAGAGGCGGGCACGAGGGAGGTAGAAGATCGGACTGCCAAAGCACTCCGGATAACTTCGACCGGTCTACAGCGAGGTGACGAAGGCGGAGAAGGCGTCGGGGGTGACGGTGAAGGCTCCGCCTTCGGGGTTCTTGGAGTCGCGGACGGCGATGTGGGGGGTGAGGTCGGCGACCTCGACGCAGTCACCTCCGGTGCTGCCGCTGTGCGTCGACTTGCGCCACTCGGCGGTGCCGAGCGGGGCGCACTCGACACAGTCACCGCCACTGCTGCTGCTGTAACTGGACTTACGCCACGTCGCGGCTGTCAGCCCCTGGCTGGTCTCCATAGCGCTCCTCCATTACGTGGGCGATCAGCGCTGCCGAGTCCTGCACCGAGAGTGCGGCAGCCTGCAGTTGATCGTAATGGAGCCAGCCCTCGCTGACGCTGTCCGGGTTGGCGGTCATGTGCCCCTGGATGAAGTCCTCGGTGTAGACGATGTCCGGGTCGTCGTCGAAGCGCAGGAGGTTGAACGCGCCCGGGAGACCCGGGTGTTGGCCAGCCGAGAAGGGCAACACCTGGATCTTCACTCGCCGTTGGCTGCCGCAGCTCAACATGTGCGCGAGTTGGTTTCGCATGACCTTCCGGCCGCCCATGGGGCGATACAGCACTGCCTCGTCCAGTACCACCCAGACCAGCGGCGGATTCTCCTTCCGCAGGATGCGTTGCCGCTCCATCCGGGCCGCGACCAACTCGTCGAGGTTCTCCGGCTCCGGGGCACCGAGCACGGCACGTGCGTACTCCTCCGTCTGCAGGAGCCCGTAGACCACCTGCGCCTGAAACGTGGAGATGTACGTGGCTCGCGCCTCCATCTCCGCGTACGGCTGGAACCAACTCGGCAGCTGGGACCGGAGTACCAGCCCGACCAACCGCGAGAAGGCGCCCCCCGTCTCCAACGCCACATCCACCCGCTCGCTGAACTCCCGCGTCGGAACCTTGTGCGCCGTCTCGATCTGACCGATCAGGGACCCCGTACAGAACACGGCGGAACCCAACTGCTTCTGGCTGAGCCCCGCCGCTTCGCGGAAGCGGCGCAGCTCCGCGCCGTAGTAGTCCAGCGGGCTCGCGCTGGGATCGAGGTTGCGGATATTGACCATGGGGCGCCAACTCCCAAGTGCACACGGCACATCGTTTCGTTCCAGGTGTAGCCGAGCGTAGTCAATCGACTCCACTCTGGTGGCGTGAATCACGCAACTGACCTTCCAGAGGCGGGACTTGGCGCCAGGTATGGCGGCAACTTCACCGTCGGTGACCACTCGGCCCGGTACTTGCGCCGCATTCTCCGGGCGTACCTGATGGCATGGCAGATGCCCGAACTGATCGACGCGGCGGGCCTCGCACTCACCGAGCTGGTGGCGAATGTCGTACGGCACGTACCGGGGCGGCGCTGTTCGCTGCTGATACTGCGGCGGCCGGAGGGGGTGCGGGTGGAGGTGACGGACCCCTGCCCCTCGCCGCCGTTGTCCACAGCTGTGGACGAACTGACGGAGGGCGGCCGGGGTCTGCTGATCACAGAGGCGGTCACGGACCGGTGGGGCTGGCAGCCGTTGACGGACGGCCGCCCCGGCAAGACGGTGTGGTTCGAGTGCGACGCCAAGGCACAGACATGAAGACATGACCGTACGCTGCAACTCGTGACCTCTCCCGCCGCCCGTACCGCGCTGGACCTCACCGCCGACCTCCCGCTCCCCGCGCTGGAGGACTTCTACCGCGACCTGCACCGCCATCCGGAGCTGTCCCTCGCCGAACACCGCACGGCGGCGCGGCTCGCGGAGCGGTTGCGGGCGGCCGGGTACGAGACGGCCGAGGACGTCGGCGGTACGGGGGTGGTGGGGCTGCTGCGCAACGGCGACGGGCCGACCGTACTGCTGCGCGGCGACATGGACGCGCTGCCGGTCGCCGAGGAGACCGGGCTGCCGTACGCCTCCGAGACGCCCGGTGTCATGCACGCCTGCGGGCACGACCTGCACGTCACCTGGCTCGCGGGCGCCGCGTCCGCGCTCGCCGACGGGCGCGACACCTGGTCCGGCACGCTGCTCGTGGTGGGCCAGCCCGCCGAGGAGACCGGCATGGGGGCGGCGGCGATGGTCGGGGACGGGCTGTACGAACGTTTC
This sequence comes from Streptomyces pseudoechinosporeus, assembly GCF_054783935.1. Classification (NCBI taxonomy): domain Bacteria; kingdom Bacillati; phylum Actinomycetota; class Actinomycetes; order Kitasatosporales; family Streptomycetaceae; genus Streptomyces; species Streptomyces pseudoechinosporeus. Next base: position 149,258 of record NZ_BAAGPS010000094.1, on the reverse strand, counting down.
CCGCGCCCCGACGTCCTGCTCGCGCAGCACGCGGCGCCCGGGCCGACCGGGCTGTACGCGCACTCGCCCGGCCTGATCATGTCCGCCGCGACGGACGTCGACATCGTCGTGCACGGGGTGGGCGGCCACGGGTCCCGGCCCGAGGCGACGGTCGACCCGGTGGTGACGGCGGCGTACATCGTGACGCGTCTGCAGACCGTCGTATCAAGGGAGTTGGCGGCCCGGGAGTCCGCCGTCCTGACGGTCGGGCGGATCGAGGCGGGCACCCGGCACAACATCATCCCGTCCGAGGCGCACATCGCCCTCAACCTCCGTACGCAGTCCGCCGACGTACGCGACCGGATGCTCGCCGCGATCCGTCGCATCGCCGCGGGCGAGTGCGCGGCGGCGGGCTGCCCGCGCGAACCCACGGTCACCGTCGGCAGCAGCTTCCCGGTCACCGTCAACGACATGGACACCGACCGCCGCGTCGCCGCCGTCCACGGCGAGGTCTTCGGCGCGGGCACGGTCCTCGACTTCGGCCCCGTGATGGGCAGCGAGGACTTCCCCTTCCTCGCCGAGGGCGGCCTCCCGTACGCGTACTGGTTCGTGACGAGCACCCCCGCCGACGTATGGAACGAGGCGGCCACGGCCGGCGACCTGATGCAACAGCTCGCAGCGGTCCCGAGCAACCACAGCCCGCACTTCGCCCCTGACCTGGGGACGGTGGGGCCGGGGGTGCGGACGTTGGTGTCGGGGGCGCTGGAGATGCTGGCGGGGCGGTGACCAGTCCCGCACCTGTTCTTACGGAGCCGTGACGTGCTGGGCGCGGAAGCGGTGTTCGGCGGGGTGCGGGCCTAGCGTTCCCGTTATGCGAGTACTGGTCACCGGCGGAGCCGGGTTCATCGGGTCGGCGATCGTGGAGGCGCTTCGGGCGCGGGGGCATGAGGGGGTCGTCTACGACCTCGTGTCCGGGGGCGATGTGCGGGATCGGGACGCCGTGGGGCGGGCGCTCGACGGGGTGGATGCCGTGTGTCATCAGGCCGCCATGGTGGGGCTGGGGAAGGGGTTCGAGGATGCGGCCGCGTATGTGAGCAGCAATGATCTTGGGACCGCCGTGTTGTTGTCGGCCATGGCGGATGTGGGGGTGCGGGGGCTGGTGCTCGCCGGGTCGATGGTCGTTTATGGGGAGGGGCGGTACGAGTGCGGGCGGCATGGGGTCGTGCGGCCGGGGCCTCGGGATGTCGCCGATCTCGACGCCGGGCGCTTCGAGCCCAACTGCCCTGTCTGCGGTGCCGAGTTGGCGCCGGGGCTTGTGGGTGAGGACGCTCCCGTCGATCCCCGCAACGTGTACGCCACGACCAAGCTCGCCCAGGAGCATCTGGCCTCCTCCTGGGCCCGTGCGGTGGGCGGACGGACGGTTTCGCTTCGGTACCACAACGTGTACGGGCCGGGGATGCCGCGCGACACTCCGTACGCGGGGGTCGCCTCCTTCTTCCGTTCCGCGCTGGCACGTGGTCAGTCGCCTCGGGTCTTCGAGGACGGGGGGCAGCGGCGGGACTTCGTGCATGTGCGTGATGTGGCTTCCGCCAATGTGCTGGCTCTGGAGGCCCTTTCGGACGCCGCCCCCTTCACCGCCTACAACGTGGGCAGCGGCGATCCGCACACCGTGGGCGAGCTGGCCGAAGCGCTGGCCGCCGCCCATGGGGGTCCGGCGCCCGTCGTCACCGGGGAGTACCGGCTCGGCGACGTCCGGCACATCACGGCGGATTCGGCGCGGGTGCGCGGGGAGTTGGGGTGGAAGCCGGAGATGGGGTTCGAGGAGGGCGTACGGGAGTTCGCCACGGCGGCGGGGCTGAGGGATCCCGGCTGACCAGGTAACGACCGGGTAGTTCGTCAGCCCACCTGCTGCGTCGCCCTCAGTTGCTCCAGACGCCGGTGTATGTGCTGGAGCGCGCCCTCGCGGCGGCCCGGTACGCGTGCGCGCAACTCGGCGAGGGCGGCGCCCAGTTCGCGAGCCGGGCCCGCGTCGGCGATACGGCCCCACTGGTGGTGGGCCCGGTCGACGGCCGCCTCGACACCGGGGGCGTCCGGGGACTGACCCGCGCCGAGCCGTACATCGGCCACGGCCAGCCAGGTCCGGCAGCTGCGCACGGCGTCCCCGGCGAACATGGCCAGATCGGCCCGCACTTCCATCCAGTGCACGACCTCGTCCGAACCGGGCCCGTACGTACGCAGAGCCTCCTCCTCCCAGCGGCCGGCCATCCCGTCGGCGTCACCGTGCCGTCCGGCCTCCACGGCGGAGGCGATCTCGGCGTGGGGGTCGGAGGGGGCGGATGCCTCCGGCGGCGGGGCGGCGGGGACGAAGGGCGCGGGCGCCTCCGGCGGAGAGGCGGCGGGGACGAAGGGCGCGGGAACGGCGGGGGCTGGCACGAAGGGTGCGGGCGCGGAAGGTACCGCACCCGCACCCCGCGCCGCAGCCGACGTCGGCACCGCAGGCGCGGAGGCCATCGCAGCCGCGGCCGTGCCCGGCATCCCGCCGGGCTCCGGCACCGCGGGCGCACCCGGTATCGCGCCCGACCCCGTCACCGCGGTCTCCCAAGGCCCCCGTACCGCCCCCGACTCCACCGCCAGCACGAGGTCCCGCCGTATCGCCTCCGGCTCCTCCCCCGACACCCGCGTCAGTGCCTGCTGGTGCAACTGGCCCGGCGCCGGGCGGTGCCCGCTGCGCAGGATCGTCGCGACGGACTTCATGTATGTCGGCACCGCGAGCGTCCGTCGGGGCGGGGGCGGGGCGACCCGTCCGTACAGCCGGGCTCCCGGACCGACGGCGAGCGGCTGCGTGACCAGGTGCTGCCAGGTCTCCGCGTCGGTGTGGAGGTCGACGAACACCGTTGTGCTGCCGGGGGCGCGCAGCCGCAGCTCCTCGCGGATCCAGTGCCAGGGGAAGCCGGTGTAGCGGACGGTCGACGGGGTCGTACGGGCCAGGGCCAGGTGCGGAAGCCGTTGGCGGCGGTCGAGTTGGAGCTGGCCGGTGAGGAAGACCGTCAGCGGGCCGGGAGCCGTCGCGGCGGCGCGCAGGCGGGTCAGGACGGCCTGGGGTTCCAAGGGGTCGGCCAGTTCGACGACGTTCGCGGTGTCCGCGCCGGAGAGCACCGCGGGCGCCACCGCCGCGAGCACGGGAAGCACCGACGCCGCGTCCACCAGACACCCCTTGCCCGCCGGCGAAGCCGCGAGCAGCAGCACCGTTCCAGGCATCGTTCCCGCCCCCTCCCCATCGATCAGCACGTCAGCACCGTAACCGCTGCGCGTGCAAAGCGGGGACAGAGGGAACCATGGGGTTCGAGCAAGCGGACGAAGTCCCTCACCCTACCTGCGGGTACGTGTGACTATGGGTGCTCCTGTGAAACTTGAAGTATCAAGGCCAGCTGAAGTACCTCGGCCAGCAAAGGAACAGGACATGACTCACCCTGTCCCCACCACACAAGCCACCACTGCCACCAACACCGCCCCCGCCACCGGCCACCTCCTCGTGGTGGACGACGAGGACGGCGTCCGCGCCATGCTCACCATGGCCCTGGAGTTCGTCGGCTTCGAGGTGACCTGCGCCGCCACCGGCTGCCAGGCCCTGAACGCCGTCACCCGCCGCGCCCCCGACCTCGTCCTGCTCGACGTCAACCTTCCCGACCTCGACGGCTTCGAGGTCTGCAGCAGCCTGCGCGAACGCGGCCTGAACGTACCGGTGTTGTTCCTCACCGGACGTACCGACGTCGACGACCGGGTACGCGGACTCGACCTCGGCGGCGACGACTTCGTCACCAAGCCGTTCGAACTGAAGGAAGTGGTGGCCCGCATCCGCGCCCTGCTGCGCCGCACCGGCGAACGGCCCGAGCAGAGCAGCCAGTTGAGGGCCGGACACGTACAACTCGACCCCGACACCTACCAGGTGTGGGCGTCCGGGCAGCCCGTCGGGCTCACCCACACCGAGTTCTCCCTGCTGCGCTATCTGATGGAGAACGCGGGCCGGGTGCTCACCCGCCTCCAGATCCAGGAACGCGTCTGGAACCACCGCGACGAGAGCTCCGGCATCGTGGACACATACGTCTACTACCTGCGCCGCAAGCTCGGCGACGGGGACCAGTCACTGATCCGGACCGTCCGCGGTGTGGGCTATCAGCTGTGCGCGACCTGAGCCTCGAGCTCTGGATCCAGCTGAGCCTCGCGCTGTTGCTCGCGGCGACGCCGGCCGGTGTGCTGGTGATGCACCGGCGGGAGGCCCAGCGTTGGGAGAAGTCGGAGCTGCGGCTGCGGCAGTTCCTGGTCACCGCGGGGCATGAGCTGCGCAACCCGCTGACCACCATCTCCGGTTACGCCCAGATGGCCCTCGTCGGCGACCGCTTCAACGAGGAGCTGCGCACCGAGGCGCTCGGGCGCGTGCACGACGAGATCGTGCGCATGGACTCGCTCATCGACGAACTGGTCCTGCTGTCCCGCCACGACCTGCGCCGCGCACTGAAACCCCAACGGATCGACCTGGCCGACCTGTGCCGCGAAGCGGTCACCTCCGCCCGCGACCTCCACCCCGAGCATCCGGTACGGCTCCTCGTCGCCCCCGGCGACCACATCGTCCGCGCCGACACCCTGCGCCTCCACCAGGTGATCGCCAACCTGCTGGCCAACGCCCGCAGACACACCCCCGTGGGCACCGCGACCACCCTGGCGGTCGGCACGGAAGACGGCTACCGGGTCCTGGAGGTGAAGGACGAGGGCCCAGGGGTGCCGCCCGACCTCCGGGCCCATGTCTTCGACCCCTTCGTACGGGGCGACTCGGGCACCTCCGCCTCCGGCACGGGTCTCGGGCTCAGCGTCGTAGCGGCGATAGCCGTGGCCCACGGCGGCACGGCGAGTCTTGAACCGTCGGACGCGGGGGCGTGGTTCAGGGTGCGACTGCCGGCGGCGCCTTGATTACTCGTTGTGCTAAAGCGGGCCTCTTCTTTTAGGGGCGCGGGGAACTGCGCGACCAGCCACAACGAATCCGCAGCTTCGAACCGGCCCGCCAGCGGAGCGCTTACGCATCGACCGTCGGCAGCGTCACCTCGAACCGGCAACCCCCCGACACGTTACGTACAACCGCCCGCCCCTGGTGAGCCTCCACAATCCCGCGCACGATAGCGAGCCCAAGCCCCGCCCCCGCCGGAGGCGTCCGCGCATGGGTACCCCGCCACCCCGTATCGAAGACGCGCGGCAGATCCTCCTCGGGAATGCCTCCGCAGCCGTCCGTCACCGACAACACAACCCCCTCCGGGGACCGGTGCGCGGAAACGGCCACCGTCCCATCCGACGGCGTCCGCCGAATCGCGTTGACCAGCAGATTCCCGAGTACGCGACTCATCTCCTTGCCGTCGACCTCGACCGGCACCGGATCGATGCCGGCGCCGACCAGCCGTACGCCATGCTCGCGGGCGAGCGCGTGCGCCCCCGCGAGCGCGTCCCCGACGAGGTCGTACACCGACATCCGTGAAGGGCTCAGCGCCAGCGCGCCCGCATGGATGCGGGAGAGTTCGAAGAGGTCGCCGACCATGTCGTTGAGCCGCTCGACCTCCGTACGGATCTGCCGCAGATAGCGCTCCGGCTCCGCCGCGACCCCGTCCTCCAGCGCCTCCGACATCGCGCGCAGGCCGGCCAGCGGCGTGCGCAGGTCGTGCGAGATCCAGGCGACCAGCTCGCGCCGGGAGGTCTCCAGGGCGCGTTCGCGCTCCCGGGACTCGTGAAGCTTCGCGCTGGTGGCCGCCAGCTCCCGGCTCAGTGCTTCGAGTTCGGCGGTCGCGTGCCCTGCGGGCGCGGCGAAGTCACCGCCGTCGCCGAAGGAGCGGGCGGCGAGCGTGAGCGCCCGGCTGCGGGCGACCACCCAGCGGCCCAGGAGCATCGCCGTCGCCAAGGAGACCACGGCCGCCATCGCGACGACGGTCGTCACGACGGTGAGGTCGTGATCGTTCAGGAACATCGCCTGCGCCACTGCCAGTGTTCCGGCGAGCATCGCGGTCACGGCGACGGCGGTGACCACGCCCAGCGAGACGGTCAGGGACCGCCGCCGGACGAGCCGCAGCGTGAGCGCCCCGAACAGCCCGGCGGCCGCCGCTCCGAGGAAGGCGAAGAAGGCGATGAGGAGTATGTCCTGCATGGGGGGTATTTCCTCCATGGCGATCATCAGCCCTCCCCTCCGTCGGAAACACCGGCCGCGTCAGCACCGGCCGTGTCGAAGCGGTACCCCACCCCCCACACCGTCTGGATCAGCGCGGGCCGCGCCGGGTCCGTCTCGATCTTGGCGCGCAGTCTGCGGACATGGACGGTGACCGTGGAGAGGTCGCCGAAGTCCCAGCCCCAGACCTCGCGCATCAGCTCCTCGCGGCTGTACGCGTGTCCGGGGTGCCGCAGGAAGAAGGCGAGGAGGTCGAACTCGCGGACGGTGAGGGCGAGTTCCGTACCGTCCTTGGTGGCGCGGCGGCCCTCGGGATCCACGCTGAGTCCGGCCGCGCGCAGCAGTCCGCGCGGTTCGGCGGAGGGCCGGCTGCGGCGCAGTACGGACTCGACGCGCAGGACCAGCTCGCGGGGGCTGAACGGCTTGGTGACGTAGTCGTCGGCGCCGACCTCCAGGCCGAGGATCCGGTCGTCCTCGTCGCCGCGGGCGGTCAGCATGATCACGGGTACGGGGCCCCGCCCGCGCATCCGGCGGCACACCTCAAGGCCGTCCATGCCGGGCAGCATCAGGTCCAGTACGACCAGGTCGGGCCAGTGCGCGGTGGCCTGCGCGAGCGCGGCGGGGCCGTCGACGGCGCGGTCCACGACGTATCCGGCGCGGTCGAGGTAGCCCGAGACGATCTCGGCGACGGTGGGGTCGTCGTCGACGACGAGGACGCGGGTGCCGGAGGGGCCGGGGTTGTCGTACGGCTGCGGCTGGTGCATGACGTCAGGGTCGCACCACGGGCGCGCGGATGTCCTGCCCCGCTTCGTCCGTCCTTGATTCGTAAGGAGATCCGTCCGGAGATCCCTCAGGAATCCCCTCAGCGGACCGACGTCCGTGTTTCGTAAGGAGCCGCTGTCTGTTATGTCCGCTTCACGTTCGTACTGTGAAAGCCGTGTACCCCAACCCCACCACGAAACCCGACGTCGATGTCGTCCTGCCCTGTCTGAACGAAGCCGCCGCGCTCCCCTGGGTGCTGGCCCTCATCCCCGAGGGCTGGCGCGCGCTCGTCGTGGACAACGGTTCCACCGACGGCTCCGCCGACGTGGCCCGCGACCTCGGCGCGAGTGTCGTCCACGAGGAGCGACGCGGCTTCGGGGCGGCCTGCCACGCGGGGCTGCTCGCCGCGAGCGCGGACATCGTCTGCTTCTGCGACTGCGACGCCTCGCTCGACCCGTCCCTGCTCGTGCCCTTCGTACGCGAGATCCGTGACGGTGAGGCCGATCTGGTGCTCGGGCGGCGGCGCCCGCAGGGCCGTGGCGCCTGGCCGGCGCACGCCCGCGCGGGCAATCTCGCGCTGTCCCGGATGCTCCGCCGCCGTACCGGCGTACGCCTGCACGACCTGGGCCCGCTCCGTGCCGCCCGCCGCGAGGCCCTGCTCGGCCTCGGGCTCACGGACCGCCGCAGCGGCTACCCCCTGCAGATGGTCGTCCGCGCCGCCGACGCCGGCTGGCGCATCGCCGAGCACGACGTTCCGTACCTGCCGCGCACCGGCACCTCCAAGGTCACCGGCACCTGGCGCGGGACCTGGCACGCGGTACGGGACATGCGCCGGGTGCTGACGGAGCCGGCGTACGCCACCGTCCACGACTCCGGCCGAGGAACCGGCCAAGGACCCTTCCAAGGAGGAGCCCACCGATGACCACCCTGCTCGTCATCGCCAAGGAACCGCGCCCCGGACGCGTGAAGACCCGGCTCACCCCGCCGTTCACGCCCGAGGAGGCGGCGGCGCTGGCGGAGGCCGCGCTGGCCGACACCTTGAGCGCGGTGCTCGCGACGCCCGCGGACCGGCGGGTCCTGGTGCTCGACGGGGAGCCGGGGCCATGGCTGCCGCCCGGCGTCGAGGTGGTCCCCCAGAGCGCGGGCGGGCTCGACGAACGGCTGGCCGCGGCGTTCGCGGACTGCGCGGGGCCGACGCTGCTCGTCGGCATGGACACCCCGCAGATGACCGCCGAACTCCTCGCGTTCGGGGCGGACTTCACAGACTGCGACGCCTGGTTCGGGCCCGCGGAGGACGGCGGCTTCTGGGCGCTGGGGCTCGCCTCGCCCGACCCCGCGCTGCTGCGTGGCGTACCGATGTCGACGCCCACGACAGGAGCCGTGCAGCGGGCCCGGCTCACCACCGCCGGACTGCGCGTACGCGATCTGCCGCGGCTGCGGGACGTCGACACGGCGTACGACGCCTGGCTGGTCGCCGAACAGGTCATGGTTCAGGGGCAGGGCGGCCGGTTCGCGGCGGAGTACGACCGGGTGTCGGCGGGCGTGCGGCGAGCGGACGTGGAGCGACCGGACGTCGAGCGAGCGGTCGTGGGGCGGTGAGCACGGCGAGTGCGACGGGTACGGCGAGTACAGCGACCGCGTGGTGCGTCGACCCGTACGCGGACGCTCTCCGCGACGGGCGCGGCCCCCTCTTCCTCCGCCGCACCGACGGCTGGCTGCTCCCGCTGGAGGTCGAGCGGTGGTGTGCGCGGGCCGACGGCGCCGATCTTTCGGCGCTGCAGCGGTGCGAAGGGGCCGTACTGGATGTGGGCTGCGGACCCGGGCGGCTGGTCGCGGCGCTCGCCTTACGGGGGCGGACCGTGCTCGGGATCGACGTCAGCGAGGCGGCCGTCGCACACACCGTCCGGCTCGGCGGGCAGGCGTTGCGCCGGTCGGTGTTCGAGCCGTTGCCGGGGGAGGGGCGCTGGGACACGGCGCTGCTCATCGACGGGAACATCGGGATCGGCGGCGACCCGGACGCCCTTCTCCGCAGGATCGCCCAACTCCTCGCTCCGGGCGGCCTGTTGATCGCCGAGACGGCGCCCGTGGACGTCGACGAGCAGGTGCAGGTCCATGTCACCGACGCCCAGGGAGCCGCGGGAACCCCGTTCCCCTGGGCCCGGCTCGGCAGCCGCGCCCTGCTGAGGCGCGCACGCCGGCTCGGCTGGCGTACGGACGGTACGGCCGGTCAGTGGACGGCGGACGGACGCTGCTTCGTGGCCCTGCGCCGCGCCCGCACCGAACGGATCAGCATCCACAGCGCCGACACCCCGAAGAGCACGGCCGTCATCAGCAGCCAGCGGGCCAGGAACACATCGGCGGACGAACCGGTGGACGCCTCGTAACGCCGCTTGACTCGCCCGCTGATCAGCGGAAACCACACCAGCAGCAGAAGTCCGGACAGGGCCGCCGGGACGCGCACGAACATCAGCCACTCCCGGCGCCCGACCGCCCCGAGCGCCGCCCCGACGACCCGGTCGGCAACGGCGTACAGCGGCAGCAGCACGAGGTCGTGCAGCAACGCCGCCCCGACCATCCACATCAGTACGCCCCACCAGTCCCCCGCGAGCAGCTGTACGCCGGCATACGCCACGAGTGCGAACGAGCAGGTGAGGAGCAGGAGTTGGAGGGGGCTTTCGCCGTACCAGCGGCGCCACCGGTTCCGTACGTTCGTCATTCGTACGTGCATCACAGGTCTCCGAACGTCAGGCGGGCCACCCACTTGGTGTTCAGCACTCCGGGTGCGGCGGGGACGATGATGCGCGCCGGGTAGCCGTGGTCGGGGGTCAGCGGCTCGCCGTTGACGTACAGGGCGAGCAGCGAGCGCGGGTCGCGGACCTGGTTGTCACGCAGGGCGGCCCGGCGGAAGGAACCCGCTCGCTGGAGGGACTCCACGAACAGATCGGGTTCCTGGCCCTGCTCGTACCCCGCCAACTCCGCCAGATCCCGCAGCCGTACGCCCCGCCACCACTGGTCGCCCGTCGACCAGCCCTCCACACAGGCGATCGGCAACGCGGCGCTGTACAGGGGCAGTTCATGGAGCTGGGCCCGGCTGAGCCGGACCGTATGACGCCCTTCGACGACGAGCCGCCACGCCTCCTCACTCGTCTCGGTCGCCTGGATCCCCACGGCCGCGGCCGTCTTGTTGATCTGGAAGCCGCCGGGTCCCGAGCCCGGGTTGGAACCGCCGTGCGGCGCGAGCACCGCCGTTTGGCGCAGGGGCCCGTCGAAACTCTGGCCCGCGGTCGTGGCGAGCAGGAACAACGACGAACCGCCGACGAGTTGGAGCGCCCCGCGCCGGGAGACGGTGGGCGTCGCGTCGGGCCGGGGCGCCACCAACTCCCCTTTCTCCTCGCCCCGTTCGCGCCGAATGTTGCGCAGCACCGTCGGCGTCTTCAGCACCGTGTGCGCGACGAAGGCGGCGAAGAAGACCCAGGCGCCGTAGAAGTGCAGGGGATAGAAGGAGCCGGGGAAGAGGTAGTCCAGCTGGACGTTCAGCACTCCCGTCACGAACTCGAACAGCGCGCTGCCGACCAGCACGAGCAGCGAGAGCCGTTCCAGCGCGTGGCCGAGCGAGCGCGCGGGCGGCAGCTCGAACAGCTTCGGAATGACCGACCACAGCTTGGCGAGGAGTACGGGGATCAGGGCGATGCCGAGCGTGACGTGCGCGCCCTGGTTGAGTCGGTACAGCCAGGGCGGGTCGGTGGGCCAGGCGAAGAGGTAGAAGCCGAGGAGGCCCTTGTCCGGGGTCTTGTCGTTGACCGGCGAGAGGTTCGGGTTGTACGCGGCGTACGACACGAGGCCCGTCACAAACAGGACGGTGAGCCCGGCGAGCAGCACGACACCGAGTAACGAGGTGAGCCGAGGGCCGCGCAGCGGGCTGCGCCAGAAGGCGGGGGAAGTGGGGAGCCGTTCGCTCATGCCCCGACGGTAGGCCGGTACGGGCGGGCCGAGAGGGGCTGGACTCATGACGAAACGCTGACGTCCGTGCTGGCCGGGACGCTACGGGCCGGCTTCCGCCCTAGCGTTTCCGCTGTGAACCGTGACCTTCTCCGGGAAGCTGGCCGGAAGCGGAACCAGGACCAGCGCGATGACCTCCGCCAGAACGTCGGGCATGCCTCCGGCCAGGACATCGGGCAGGACGCCGGCCGAGACGTGGGCCAAGACGTCGGGCAAGACACCGGCCTTGGCTCCCGCCGGAACCTTCGCCGTGATCTGTACGCCGCCGGAGCCGCGGTGCTCCTCTTCGCCACGGCCGCTGTCGTAGGCCACGCCATCGAGAACTCCGCCGGCTCCCTGCACCTCGCCTGGGCGCCGCTGTACGCCTGGTGGTCGCCGCAGGTGGGGCCCGGCACTCCGGCCGCGATCACGCTGGCCGTGGCGGTGATCGCGTACGGTCCTTCGCTCGCGGCCCGTCTGCCGTGGCGGGTGCTCGTGCCGGTGACCTGGTTCGTCGCGATGGCCTGGACGTGGTCGCTCGCGCTGATCGACGGCTGGTACTACGGCATCGAGCGACGGCTCACCACCCGCTACGAGTACCTGACGGTCATCGACCGCTTCGACGACATCGGGGCCACCCTGCGCGGCTTCACCCAGCACATCCTGATCGACTCGCCCGACCACTGGCCCCCGCACATCGCCGGCCATCCACCGGCCGCGACGCTCACCTTCGTCTGGCTGGACCGTATCGGCCTCGGCGGCGGTGGCTGGGCGGGCGTCTTCTGCATCACGGTCGGCGCTTCCGCCGCCGCGGCGGTCCTCATCGCCGTACGCACCCTCGCTGACGAAACGCTGGCCCGCCGAGCCGCGCCTTTCGTCGCCCTGGCCCCGGCGGCGATCTGGGTGGGGGCGTCGGCGGACGGTTACTTCGCGGCGGTGGCGGCGTGGGCGGTGGCACTGCTGGCACTGGCGGCGACCGGTGGGCGCAGGACACTCGCCTTCGGCTCCGGACTGCTGCTGGGCCTCACCGTCTATCTCTCCTACGGCCTGACCCTGTTCGCGATCATCGCCGCAGCCGTGCTCCTACTGACCTGGCGACAGTGGCCACTCACCCTCCTCCTCCCGCTACTGGCGGGCGCGGCCGTCGTCCCCGTCGCCTTCACCCTCGCGGGCTTCAACTGGTGGGAGGCGTACCACCTGTTGGTCGAACGCTACTACCAGGGCGCGGCCGCCATCCGCCCGTACTGGTACTTCGTCTGGGCCAACCTCGCGTGCACGGTGCTTCTTGTGGGGCTGGCGGGGGTGGCGGGCCTGCGCCGCACGTTTGCCACTGTGCCGACCGCTTTCCGCCGCCTGCGTGGCGGCACTCCGACCTCCACCGACCGGCTTCTCGGCCTGATCCTCGCCGGGCTCATCATGGTGCTTGTCGCCGACCTCTCCGGCATGAGCAAGGCCGAAACGGAACGCATCTGGCTCCCCTTCGCCTTCTGGCTCCTGCCCGCTACGGCCCTGCTGCCGCGGTCCGGCCAACGGGGCTGGCTCGCCGCCCAGGTGACGGTGGCGCTGACGGTGAACCACCTGTTCCACACGGGGTGGTGAGCGCGGGTTTTTCTTCCCCCAAGCCCACCCCTTCACCCGACAACGAACCCAGCCAACGTCGGGCTGGGGCTTCTCGGCATGCCCAGCATCAGCCGAGGCGGAGATAGCGCAACATCAGCAGTGCGGCGACTGCATTTGCCGACCGGATCTCACCACGCGCCACCAACTCCGGCACCTTCTCCAGCGGGACCCATTCCCGGCGCGCCGACTCGAACCCGTCCTCGGGATCTCCCACATGCTCAGCCTGGTCCGACCAGAACACCTGATGGTGCGACGTCGAGATGCCCGGCATCGGGTCCACGGCGAGCAGCGGCTGCATCGGACCCGGCCGCCAACCGGTCTCCTCCTCGAACTCGCGCGCCGCCGCGACCGCCGGGTCCTCGCCTTCGCCGGTGCCGCCGGACGGGAGCTCCCACCCCCACGCCTCGGTGATGAACCGGTGCCGCCACAACAGCAGCACTTCGTTTGCCTCGTTGACGACTGTGGCCACCGCGACGGGCCGCAATCGGATCACGGTGTGGTCCAGGTGTCGGCCGTCGGGCAGCTCAACGTCCGCCATCGCGACCTTCACCCACCGGTTCTCGTACACGATGCGCTCGCCGAGGTTCCGCCACACAGACACGCTCAGACCTCTCGTCGGATATGAACCCACCCCAGCACAAACCCATCTACGGAGTGGTAATGGCCTGTCCCACGCAGGCTGGCTGCCATCCACGCCCGCGCCTCGCACCGCCTTCCCGAAGGCGGCCAACGGCGGGACCAGCGTCCCAGCCCGTTAACAGAGCCGCTGACGTGCCGGCCACCGCGGGCGTAGCCTCGATGGCATGAGCGAGCATCTCGGGGACCGCGTAGCGCGCCTGCGCCGCATGGCGGATCTCACGCAGGAGGAGTTGGCCGAACGGTCCGACGTATCCGTTGACGTGGTGCGCAAGCTTGAGCAGAAGCGGAAGCACTCGGCACGCCTGCCCACCCTGCACTCTCTGTCTCGGGGGCTGGGGGTGGAGCTGACGGCGCTACTGGGCGACCCTCCGGGCGTGCCGTCCAACGGCGAAGCGGACCCACCCCAGTTGGTTGCGGTGCGCCGCGCCATCATGCCCCCGCTGTTCGCTCCGCCCCCGGAACCGTCCGGGGTGGAGAGCTTGTCCCTGCCGCTTCTGCGCCGCGAGATTTCCGACGGCTGGACCCTCTACCACAATGCCGAATTCAGGCGCCTTATGGACGTGTTGCCCGGCATCATTGCTGACGCTCGGTTCGCCGCCGCTGTAGGCACTGCCGATGAAAGAGCAGCGGGGCAGGCTGCGTTGGGCAAGTCCCTTCAACTTGCCAGGCACTTGGCAATCCGTCTCGGAAAGATTGACCTGGCTCTGAGCGCCCTGGAGCGCGCGATGAATGCCGCTTCCGACTCGTCGGACCCGCTGCTGCCGGGCATGATCTCGAATTCCGTTGCGTGGAACTATCAGAGGCAGAACCGGCTGGACGATGCGGAGAATCTGGCCGTCCATACCGCGGATTCAGTCGAGCGGGAACACGGGGATACTGCGGAAGGCGTCCGCGTATGGGGCGGGTTGCTTATGTCTGCGGCGACCAGTGCCGCGCGTTCCGGCGATTACGAAAAAGCCAGTGAAATGATGACCACCGCGGAGAATGCAACGCGTCGTCTTGCGACGCTTCCGCAGCCGGAAGACGGGAAGATGTTCTCTGTCTTCAGCCGCTCATCCGTCCGCATTGAGCGCGTCCGTCTGGCCGTCCAGCACGCACGACCGGAAGAGGCGCTGAGCCTCGCCAAGGGAATGCGCCTCAGCGCCGATACGCCCCCCTCGTGGCGTACGTGGCTACTGCTCGACGTGGCACGTGCCCATACCGATCTGGGGAATGCCGAGGGCGCCGTCAAGGCCCTTGAAAGGCTGCGGAAGATCGCCCCCGCCTGGATGCGCCACCACACGCTGGCCGTCGCCATCGTCAGTGACCTTTGGGCAGGGCCTAACCATCCGCCTGGACTGCGCCGCCTCGTTGAGTTCCTGGGCATCGCCAACTAAGGCCACAAAACTAGGCCGTTGCGTCCCTGTCTCTCTCTTGTTCCGCCCGGTTCGCTGGACGGATGCAAGACCCCCGCACCGCGCGAACGGCCGGGGGCATGGACCACCTGAGAGAGCAGGCAGCCACACATGTTCGTATCACGTCTGATCGAAAGGGCGAGAGCCGCCCTACGCGGGCGCCGTACGCCCGCCCGGTACCGCCGCGCATCTACGCCCCCCGCGCCCTCTAGGCGCCTCGCTCCGGACGTGCTGGGCGCGAGGCTGGTCAACGCCCGCAGCCACGCAGCGTCACCGCAGGCGCCCCAACTCCAGCCGCATGCACAGTGGTTCGCGCCGCAGTCCTGGGAAGCACCCGGCGCCATGGTGCGTCTGTACGTGACACACCTGGGCGAGGTGCCTAGGAAGGCCCGCGTAGGCACAACGGCCAGCCCTTGGGGATGTGCCTGATGACCACTCAGGAAACCGACGAGACCGGCATGCGGCGCACCTATCGCGGGTGGATGGAGCACGCGGCCGAGTGCGGCCAGTGCAGCAACTCGCCCAATCCGTCGGACGGTTGTGACGTCGGGCGGGAGTTGTGGGGCGCATACCGCCTCGCGCGCATCGGCAGGGGGGCGTCGTGACGACTCCCGTACGCGTGTGCCGATACTGCCAAGAGGTGATCACTGATCCGGCGAATGACGGGGTGATCGTCGCTCACGAACTCGGCAACTCCGGTCCAGGGCGGGACATCTGGGCTCACCGTGATCACGCCGACCTGGTCGACCTGATCGACGACGACCTGTTGCGGATCATGCTCCGTATCTGGGCCGAGAAGATCCAGCCGGAAACCTGACCTCCTGCAAGACCAGCACAACCCTCGATGGCTGCCGTTTCCGGGGACCCAAGGGCAGCGCGCTTGACTCCCGTACCGACCGTCCCCGACTGGTACGGGCAACGCCCCAACTGCCGGAGCTACAGCCACAGTTGGGGGCGTACACCAAAACGGCGCGGGGACCGATTCCCCGCACGTGCAGCGAAGGGATAGACACCATGAGCGCAATCCCCGAGTTCGAGTTCCGCACGTCCAACGCGTGCAAGTACAACAACGACGACCCGCGCTGTGTGGAAGTCGCGACGAACGTTCCCGGCAAGGTGGCGGTCCGCAACTCCGCGACCGGACAGAGCGTCGAGTTCACAGCGGTCGAGTGGACCGGCTTCCTGGCCGGTGCCAAGCTGGGCGAGTTCGACCTGTCGGCGTAGGGAGTCCTCATGGGGCAGTGCCCACAGTGCGGCGGCAGCGCCGAGCCTGACCCGGAGCACTCCGGGGTGATGCGCTGCATGTCGTGCTGGGACGTCTGGTCACTGCCGCGTGAGTCGTCCTGTCCCGGCTACCGCCCCCGGCTGATCACTGCACTCCGCAAGCTGGACGAGTACCGGGACCTGCACCGCTGAGTCCCGTACAGGCCCCGTCGTGTGCTGCACCACGGCGCACGACGGGGGCTTCCTACAGACCCGCGCCCCTTGCAGGGCTCACACGCACCCGACAACGGACCCCAACGCCGGGAGGGGTCCCCGTAGGGGCGGCCTACCGTGCTCGTCGGCGTCGATGACGGAGGTGGGCGATGGTGGGCTTCTCGGAGGCCGTCAAGCGGGGTTTTACGAAGACCTTCTCCTGGGAGGGCCGGGCCTCTCGGGCCGAGTACTGGTGGTTCTACCTCTTCTCTCTCGCCTGCCTCATCCCGAGCGTCGCTCTGACCGTCGCATGGGAGGTCCCGGTCGTCCTCCCCGTATGGCTGTTCCTGTTCGTGCCGAGTCTGGGCGTCTTCGTGCGCAGGATGCACGACTGCGGCCGGAGCGGCTGGAACTGGTTGTGGCCCTGTATCCCGTTGATCGGGGTCATCGTGCTCCTCGCGCTCCTCTGCGACCGGGGCGACTCGGAGACCAACGAGTACGGCTGGCCGCCGGGCTCGAGGGCGGACTGGTGAGCGAGTAGGCAACTCCGACTTGCCCGCCCCGTCCCCCAGGTGTGCTCTGGAGGCAGGGGCGAGGAGAGAGGAGTGGGGTCATGGCTCACACAGCGCCTCGTGCCGCGCGGTGGTACGGCAGCCCCGTACAGCTCGCGCTGAAGCTCACCGCCCCCGTGCTCGGCGGGATCGTCTACGGCCTGTGGGCCGCCGCGATCGGACGGGACGCGGGACCGATCACCGGCTGGAACGTGCTGCTGGGGGTCGTGGCCGCGGTCGCCTTCGCGGCCGGGTACCTCGGGCTGCGCCTGCTCGCCCCGCACCTGCTGCGCGAGCCGCGTGCCGCCGCGTGGGCGGGCTTCGCGGGCGTCGCGGTCGGGTTCCTGCACGGCCTCACCGGCTCGAGCGTCCTGAGGTCGGCGGCCGTGGCGTTCGTGGTGGCGGCAGGGGTCTTCGCGGTGGTGTTCTACCGCTTCTACACGACGGAGGACTGACCCGCGGGGCGACCGCGGGACTAGGACAAAAAGCCCACGACGCATCCAGTGTCGAAACCTACGATGAGTTTGCTGCCCGGCAGGGGTCTACATCTCAGCGACAGTACGCCGCACAGAGAACAAGCAGACACGCACAGCACTCGTAGAGGACTGGATGGGGCGGACATGAAAAGCGACCACCTGGCTGGAGGGCCGGCCATCGAGACCGCCGGCCTGGTGAAGACCTTCGGCGACAACCGCGCCGTGGACGGCGTCGACCTGCGCATCGAGAGGGGCACGGTGTACGGCCTGCTCGGTCCGAACGGCGCGGGCAAGACGACCACGGTACGGATGCTGGCGACCCTGCTCCGCCCCGACGGCGGCGAGGCCCACGTCTTCGGCCACGATGTCGTACGGGAGGCGGACGCGGTCCGCAGCCGGGTCAGCCTCACCGGGCAGTACGCCTCGGTCGACGAGGACCTCACCGGCACGGAGAACCTCGTACTCCTGGCCCGCCTGACCGGCCACAGCAAGAAGGCCTCGTACGACCGCGCGGCCCAACTCCTCGCCGCGTTCGGCCTGTCGGAGGCGGCCGGCCGTCAGGTGAAGCACTACTCCGGCGGTATGCGGCGCCGTATCGACATCGCCGCGTCGATCCTCAACACCCCGGACCTGCTGTTCCTGGACGAGCCGACGACGGGCCTGGACCCGCGCAGCCGCAACCAGGTCTGGGAGATCGTCCGGGCGGTCGTCGCCCAGGGCACGACGGTGCTGCTGACGACGCAGTACCTCGACGAGGCCGACCAGTTGGCGTCCCGGATCGCCGTCATCGACAAGGGCAAGGTCATCGCCGAGGGCACCAAGGGCGAGCTGAAGGCCTCGGTCGGCGCGGGCGCGGTCCACGTACGGCTACGGGACGCAGACCAGCGCCCCGACGCCGAGCTCCTGCTCAGGCAGGCCCTCGACGCGGACGTTCAGCTGGAACCGGATCCGGTTGCCTTGACCGCCCGGGTCGGAAGCAACGGAGACGCGAACGGCTGCGGCCCCTCCGAGAAAGCCTCTCGGGCCCTCGCCGAACTCGCCCGCGCGGGCATCATCGTCGACAACTTCTCGCTGGGCCAGCCGAGTCTGGACGAGGTGTTCCTGGCCCTCACCGGCAGCCCGACCGACCACGAACCGACGACCGAGGCGCAGACGAAGGAGGCCACGGCATGAGCACCGCGACCCAGACCACCGAGAGCACGGAACTCGCCCCGGTCCGCACCGAGAGCCTGGCCGAACTGCTCGTCGCCCGGGAGCGGCCGCCGCGGCCGAACGCGATCCAGACGTCCCTCACCTTCGGCTGGCGGGCGATGCTCAAGATCAAGCACGTGCCGGAGCAGCTCTTCGATGTGACGGCGTTCCCGATCATGATGGTGCTGATGTACACGTACCTGTTCGGTGGCGCCCTGGCCGGCTCCCCCAGCGAGTACATCCAGTATCTGCTGCCCGGCATCCTCGTGATGTCCGTGACCATGATCACGATGTATACGGGCCTCGCGGTCAACATCGACATCGAGAAGGGCGTCTTCGACCGCTTCCGTTCCCTGCCGATCTGGCGGCCGTCGACCATGGTCGGCTACCTGCTCGGGGACGCCGTGCGCTACACGCTCGCGTCGATCGTGATGCTGACGGTCGGCCTGATCATGGGCTTCCGCCCGGACGGCGGCTTCTCCGGCGTCGTGGCGGGCGTGGTGCTGCTGATCATCTTCTGCTTCGCCTTCTCGTGGGTGTGGACGATGGTCGGTCTGCTGATGCGTACGGAGAAGGGCGTGATGAGCGTCAGCATGATGGTGCTGTTCCCGCTGACGTTCCTCAGCGACATCTTCGTCGAGCCCGAGACGATGCCCGGCTGGCTCCAGGCCTTCGTCAACAACAACCCGATCACGCACGTCGCCTCGGCGGTCCGCGATCTGATGGCCGGCTCCTGGCCGACCGAGGAGATCGCGTGGACGCTGGGCTGGGCGGCGGTGTTCGTGGCGGTACTCGGGCCGGTGACGATGCGGCTGTACAACCGCAAGTGACAGCCCGCCGGGGTGTCCCCCGGAAGAACGCAATCCACGTCCGGATGCAGTCACCCCGGCCGTGTCCCGATGACTACGGGGCACGGCCGGGGTTCTTTCTTGAGCTGTGCGCAGAGTCGGTGTTCGGAAAGTCGGTGTTCGGGGAGTCCTCTCGGCGGTACTGATCGTCCTCGGCTGCCTCCTCGTGCCGCTCGGCGGGCTCTCGGCGTGGGCGAAGTACGAGATCGGCGACACCCGGCGGTACGTCGCCACGATGGGACCGCTCGCCGCCGGGCCCGATGTGCGCGGGGCGGTCACGGACACGGTCACCGACGGGATCATGGCCAAGGTGGAGGCCGGTCCGCTCGAGGACGAGGTCCGTGCGTTCGTGCACGAGGCGGTGCTGTCCTTCACCGGGACGCCGGCCTTCCGCGCCGCCTGGGACACCGCGAACCGGGCCGCGCACGACGCCGTTCTACGGGCCCTGCGCGGCGACCGCGACAACGCGGTCACGCTCGATCTCGCGCCCGTCACGCAGCAACTCAAGGACCGGCTGGCCGCCGACCGGGTGCCGCTGGCGCACCGTATCCCCGTCGCGCACACCCAGATCACGGTTCTCGAGGGCCGGGAAGTGGCCACGCTCCGGAAGAGTTTCCGCATGCTGGAGTTCGCGGGTTTCTGGCTGCCGCTCGCGGCGGTGATGCTGGCGGTGGGCGGCATCCTCCTTGCCGTACGCCGCCGCCGCGCGATCATGGCGACGGCACTGGGCACGGCGCTGGGCGCCGCCCTCCTCACCCTGGCAATCGCGGTGGGCCGCACCTTGACACTCGCCGATCTCCCGCCCCACGTCTCCCGCGACGCCGCGGCCACGGTCTACGACGCCCTCACGTCCACCCTCCGCACGGCGACGTGGATCATCCTCGTCCTCGGCCTCACGGTGGCGGCGGCGACCTGGCTCACGGGCCGTGTCGCACGACATCGCGCACGATCCGCAGAGCCTCCTCCAGCACCGGCACAGAAACAGACGCGAGCCCGAGCCTGACGGCGTCCGCCGGGGAGCCCGGCGTGGTGGGGCGCGCGGCCTGCGTACGCTCGGCCTGCGTGCGCTGGGGCTCCACAGCGAACGCCCGCCCCGGCGTGAGAGCCACCCCGCGTGCCGCCACCGCCGCCGTGAACGTGTCCGCGCGCCAGGGCGGCGGCAGCTCCCACCAGGTGTAGTACGCGTACGGATCGGCCCGTACGGCGAACTCCCCCAGCCACTCCTCGACGAGCCGCTGCCGCGCCCGCGCGTCCGCCCGCTTGGCCGCGACGAGCCGCTCGACCGTCCCGTCGCCGATCCACCGCACCGCGGCCTCCAGCGCGAACCGTCCCGCCGTCCACCCGCCCGACCTCAGCGCCTCGGCGACCGTGTCCACCCGCCCCGGCGGCACGACGAGGAAACCGACCGTGAGGCCGGGGGCGACGCGCTTGGACAGCCCGTCGACGAGGTAGGTGCGCTCGGGGGCGTACGAGGCCAGGGGAGTGGGGCCCGCCTGGCCGTCCCGGAGGAAGGACCAGATCCGGTCCTCCACGACAGGAAGGTCCAACTCCCTCACCACTCCGGCCAGTTCACGCCTCCTCCCGTCCCCCATCGTCACGGAGGTGGGATTGTGGAGCGTCGGCTGGACGTACACGGCGGAGAGCGGCGCGGCGCGATGAGCGGCGAGGAGGCCGTCGGCCCGTACCCCCTCCTCATCCATCGCGAGCGGTACGAGCGTGATGCCGAGCCGTGCGGCGATCTCCTTGACCAGCGGATACGTCAGCGCCTCCACGCCGACGCGCCCTCCGGGCCGTACGAGTGAGGCGAGGGCGCCCGCGATCGCCTGGCGGGCGTTCCCGGCGAAGAGGACCCTCTCCTGGGCGGGCCGCCATCCCGCACCGCCCAGGAGCCCGGCTACGGCCTCGCGTGCGGCGGACGTGCCGGTGGCGGGCACCGTACGCGTGGCCTCGGCCAGCACGTCGGCGCGCAGCAGGGGCGCGAGCCCGGCGGCGAGCAGCTCCGACTGCCCTTCCGCGAAGGGGTAGTTGAGCTCCAGATTGATACGCGGCCCGGCGGCCTTGTCCCCCTCGTCCTCCTCGGCCAACGTCCGCCCCGACGGCACCGGCCCCGCCCGTACGAACGTCCCCCGCCCCACCTCGCCGACCACAAGGCCTCGCCGCACCAACTCCGCGTAGACGCGCCCCGCGGTGGACCCGGCGATACGGCGGCGCCGCGCGAACACCCGCTGCGGCGGCAGCCGTTCACCGGGCTTGAGCCGCCCGGTGAGGATCTCCTCGGCCAGCCGGTCGGCGATCCGCCGGTAGTCCTCCACGCGCGCTCATCTCCCATCGCCCTCAGGATTGCACCGAGGGCAAAGTTCTCATTGCACCGAGTAGTCGATGCCGCCTAGGGTCCACCCATGGCTCCCTTCCTCGCATACGAGGACAAAGGCGCGAAACTCTCAACTCCCCTGCCTCTTGTCCTGATCCACGGCCACCCCTTCGACCACACGATGTGGACGCCGCAGGTGAGCGCCTTCTCCCCGACGCGCCGGGTGATCGCCCCGGACCTGCGCGGTTACGGCGCCTCGCCGGTCGTCCCCGGCCTCACGCCGCTCTCCACGTTCGCCGAGGACATAGCGGCCCTCCTGGACGAACTGCACGTGGAGCACTTCGTCCTCGGCGGCCTGTCGATGGGCGGCCAGATCGTCATGGAGTGCTACGCCCAGTACCCGGACCGCATCCGGGGCCTGATCCTGGCCGACACCTTCGCCTCTCCGGAGACTCCGTCCGGCAAGAAGTCCCGCAACGAGATGGCGGACCGGCTCCTGAGGGAGGGCATGCGCGGCTACGCGGACGAGGTCCTCCACAAGATGGTCGCCCCGTACGCCGACGCGTCCGTGGCCGCCCACGTCCACGACATGATGACCGCCACGCCCTCACCGGGCGCGGCAGCGGCTCTGCGGGGGCGGGCGGAACGCCCCGACTACCGCGACCTGCTGACCCGGGTCACGGTCCCGTCCCTGGTGGTGGTGGGCGAGGACGACGAATACACCCCCGTCCCGGACGCGAAGACGATGGCCGAAGCCCTCCCCAACTCCACGCTGCACGTCATTGCTCGGGCGGCCCATATGCCGAACCTGGAACGTCCGGAGGAGTTCAACGAGGCACTGGCGACGTTCTTGGCACAGGTCGACAGCAGCGCCCCATAAGGGGCGCAGGGGCCTGCGCCCCGTAGGGGCGCGGGGCTGTATCGATGTGCGGCTCCGCCGCGTGGGCGCGACCAGCCACAACGAACCCGCACCCGCGCACGATCCCAACCCCCGCCCCGCTAGGCGCCCCACCCGCCGGAGGCAGCGGGGCCTGGGGGCGCAGCCCCCCGTTTCGGGAAGGGGCGGGCTTGGGGAAAGGAACCCTCCCCCCACCCACCCCGTCTTTGAGGGAGGATCCACGCAGAGCGAAAGGTGCGGACTTGGGTACTGCCACGGCGGAGACGGACGAGTGGGCCGACGCCCCGCTGGCGCGGCGCCCCGCACGCGCGGCCGGCGCCTGGATCGCCGGCCTGCTGCTCCTCGGCGTAAGCATCGTCGTAGGGTGCCGGATCGCCGATACGGACGGCATCACCCCCGTACCGCAAGTCATCGCGTTCCTGCCCTGGCTGCTCGCCCCCACCGGCCTCGCTCTCCTCCTCGCCGGCCTCGCACGATGGCGCTTCGGGCTCGTGTGGGGCGTGGTCGCGCTGGCGGCCATCGCCTGGTTCATCGAGCCGTACGGCAAGACGACCGAGGCGAAGGGCACGCCGGTCGCGGAGCTGCGGGTGCTGACGTCGAACGTGGAGTTCGGTCAGGCCACCGACGAGCTGATCGAGATCGTACGGAGCGAACGTCCGGACCTGGTCTTCGTCGAGGAGTGCGAGACCACCTGCGACGAGAAGCTGACGCAGGCCTTCCAGACGGAGGGGGCAAAGAGCACGTACCCCTACCGGCAGGCCGTGGAAGGCTACGGCTCAGACGGCTCCGTCATCCTCAGCCGGTACCCCCTCAAGCCGGCCCCCGGCGTCAAGGGCACCATGGGCATGCCGGGCGCGACCGCCGACGTGGAGGGCCGCGAGGTGAGGGTCCAGCTCGCCCACCCCATGCCCCCGCTCTCGGCCCACGTGGACGACTGGCAGAGGGAACTGGACGCGCTACGCGACTACGCCGCCGCGGACAAGACCCGCCCCACCATCCTCGCGGGCGACTTCAACGCCTCCCAGGACCACGCCGCGTTCCGCCGCATCCTGGACACGGGCCTGCGCGACGGCGCCCGACTCACCGGCGAAGCCCGCACCCCGACCTGGCCGGCCCGTACGCTCCCGGCCTTCGGCACCCAGATCGACCACATCCTCGTCTCCCAGGACTTCTCGGCGAACCGGTCCCGCTTCCTGGACCTGAAGAACACGGACCACCGCTCCCTCCTCCTCGACGTGACCCTCCACGAGCAGGACTGAGCGCGGTGTGGGCCGCCCCTGCAGAAGGGACGGCCCACACACGTACGCGTCAGAAGTTGACGTTGCCGCTCAGGCGCCGATGTCGCGGCCGTCCTTGCGGTACACCGCGACCACGGACGGGCGGACGTACGTGCCCGGGCCGTCGGGCCAGGTGCTCGCGGGCTCCTCGACGGTGGCACCGTCGATCTCGCCCGGGTGCTGGACGGCGACCAGGACGCGGCGTTCCTGGACGATCGGGCCGCAGGTCTCGGCGCCGTTCGGCATGGTCAGGAACTGCTTCAGCTCACCGCGCCGGTCACCCTTGGTCGCGACGCCGAACAGACCGTCGTGGAAGCCGAGGGCGGCGCCGTCGGTGGAGATCCACAGGTTGCCGTACCGGTCGAAGGCCACGTTGTCCGGGCAGGAGATCGGGCTGACCTTGTCCTTCGGGAAGCCCGCGAAGTAGGTCGCCGGGTCCTTCGGGTCGCCCGCGACGAGGAACAGCGACCAGGCGAAGCTCGTGCTCTCCGGCCGGTTCCAGCGCTCGGTGAGTTCCAGGACGTGGCCGTGCTTGTTGGCGTTGCGCGGGTTGGCCTCGTCCACCTTGGCGTTCGTACCGACACCGCGGTTGCTGTTGTTGGTGAGGGCGACGTACACCTTGCCGGTGTGCGGGTTCGGCTCGATGTCCTCGGGCCGGTCCATCTTCGTGGCGCCGACCTTGTCACCGGCGAGGCGCGTGAAGACGAAGACCTCCTCGGCGGTCATGCCCTCGACGTGCGAGACGGCACCCTTCGCCGTGGCGGTGGCCAGCGGGATCCACGTACCGCTGCCGTCGAACTCGCCGTCGTTCGGCAGCTTGCCCGTGCCGTCGATCTCGATCGCCGGGGAGTCGCCGGTGAGCTTGGCGACGTACAGCGTGCCCTCGTCGAGGAGCGTCAGGTTGTGCTCGCGGGCCCAGCGGCTGTGGCCGTGAGCCATCCGCTTGCTGCCGACGAACTTGTAGAAGTAGTCGAAGCGCTCGTCGTCGCCGGTGTAGACGACCGGGCGGCCGTCGTGCGTGAGGCGGACGGTCGCGCCCTCGTGCTTGAAGCGGCCGAGCGCGGTGCGCTTGCGGGGCGTGGAGGTGGGGTCGTACGGGTCGAGCTCGACGACGTAGCCGAAGCGGTGGACCTCGTTCGGCTCCTTGGCCACGTCGAACCGCTTGTCGAACAGCTCCCACTTGCGCTCGGAGGCGGCGGTGCCGATGCCGTAGCGCTTGTCCGTCGCCCGGCTGCTGTTGGCGAAGTACTGGTTGAAGTTCTCCTCGCCATGCAGCGTCGTGCCCCAGGGGGTCTCGCCGCCCGCGCAGTTGTTGAGCGTGCCGAGGACCTTGGTGCCGGTCGGATCGGCGGAGGTCTTGAGGAGGTCGGACCCGGCGGCCGGACCGGTGACCTTGAACTCGGTGGTCGCGGTGACGCGCCGGTTGAGGTGGTGGCGGGGTACGGGGGTGAGCTTGCCGCTCTTGCGGTCCTCCTCCACCACGACGACGGACAGGCCGTGCGCCGCCCAGGCGATCTCGACCTGCTCGCGGGTGGGCTTGGCGTCGTCGTAGCCCTTGAACATCAGGATCTCGTCGGTGTACTCGTGGTTCGCCACGAGCACCTGACGGCCGCGCTCGCCCGGCAGCGGGAGCAGGCCGAGGTAGTCGCAGTTGTAGCCGAACTGGCCCGCCTGCGCCTTGGCGCTCTGCTTGTCCGGGTCGAAGGCGGGGGCGCCGCGGAGGATGGGCTCGCCCCAGCGGATGACCACGTTCTGGGCGTAGCCCTCGGGGATGGTCACGGTGTCGGCGGTGTTCGGTGCGACGGGCGTGAACCTCAGGCCGCGTGCCCCCTTGCCGCCCTTGTTGTACACAGCGGGGGCCGCGCCCTCGGCGGTCTGCGCGACGGCTTCCGGGGCGCCGGCGCCAATGACCGCACCCCCGGCTGCCGACGCGACCGTCACCACGGCGGCGGCCCGCATCATGGAGCGGCGGCTGAGCGCACCGGCGATGACGTCGCCGACGTACTCGTTGGTGGTGGTGTTGGGCACCTCGTGGAAGCAGGCGTCACCACACCGGAATCTACAGGTCATCGCTGAACGGCCACCGGGGTGTGAGCCGGTCGAGCCGATCAGTGGCAGCAGGTTGCGCACGGTCCCTCCCAATATTTCCTGGGTCGGGCGTGACGCTAGGGGCACGCGCGTTCGGCCACACTGCCTTTAGGTGAACGAGGCGTGAACGTGGGGGAGTTGATGCGGCATTGACGCGGTGTTGACGTCGGCGGTTCGGGTCAAGGTCAGGTCGAGGCCCGTTTGGAGGTCTGACCCTGAAGTAGATCTTCCAACCTGGCGGCTAACCTTACGTGTCCGTCCTGGCCAGGGATTGACGGAAAGACCTCATGCGAAGGGTTGCGCACATGGGCATTCTCAACCTCCTGCGAAACGCATTCGGAAAGTCACGCAAGGGGCGCACGTCCGAGGGTGCCGACGTGCCTGCGGCAGCTGAGCAGACGCCTCCGGCGGCTGAACGGGCGAATTCGGTCCCGGCTCCGGCTCCGGCGCCGGAACCGGCATCCGAGCCGGTGTCGGTGCCTCCGGCGGCTGAACGGTCGGCTTCCGCGCCGGAGACTTCGGTGCCGGCACCGGCGGCTGGGCCCAAGGGGTCCGCTGTGGATGACCTCGTGTCGGCGGCGTTCGACAACGTGACGGTGCCGGTGCCTGCGGCGCCAGTGCCTGCGGCGCGGGAGCAGGAGCGTGAGGCGGAGCCGGAGGTTGAGGCGAAGCCGGAGCAGACGCCTGCGGCGGCCGAGGTTGAGCCGGAGCCTGTGACGGAGAAGGCCTCGGTTGCAGAGGCGGAGCCCGAAGTTGAGGCTGCCGCCGAGGAGCCGGTGTCCGAGGCGGTTCCCGAGCCGGAGCCTGCGGCGGCTGAGGCGGAGCCGGAGCCGGTCGTCGAGCCGGAGCCCGAGCCCGTCGTCAGCCCGGAGCCCGAGCCTGCCGCCGCCGAGGTGGCTCCGGAACCCGAACCGCAGGCCGAAGCCCAGCCCGCGCCTGCGCCCGCCGCTGAGGCGACACCGGCACCCGCGCCCGAGCCGGGACCGGCCGCCGCTGAGGTAACGCCGGAAGCCGTGCCCGAGCCGGAGACTGAAACCGAGCCCACGCCCGAGCCGAAGCCGGTCGTCGAGCCGGAGCCCGTCGCGGCCGAGGCGGCTCCGGAACCCGAGCCGGAGGCCGAAGCCCAGCCCGCCGCCGAGGCAACACCCGAGCCCGAGCCGGTCGCCGCTGAGGCGACACCGGAAGCCGCCCCCGAGCCCGAGCCCATCGCGGCCGAGGCGACACCCGCGCCCGAGCCGGAGGCGGTCGTCGCGCCCGAGCCCGTTGTCGCAGACGTCAGCCCGGAGCCCGAGCCGGAGTCTGCCGCCGCCGAGGTGGCTCCCGACGCCGAGCCGACCCCCGTCGCCGCCCAGGCAGCCGAGCCCGCGGCCGCCGACGGCGATCAGGCCCCACAGGGGCCACCCGCACCCGACGACGAAACCGCCACGGGTGGTGCGGGTGGGAACGACGAGGTCGAAGGCGAAGCCGAGGCCGTAGACGACGCCCCGCTGCCGCAGGCGACCCGTGCGGGTGGGAACGACAAGGCCGAAGGCGAAGCCGAGGCCATGCCCGCCACCCTCGTCACCGCCTACAACGCCGCCCGCGAAACCCTCACCACCCGCAACCTCACCGGCACCCGAGCCAAGGTCTACCTCGTCCTCGACCGCTCCGCCTCCATGCGCCCGTACTACAAGGACGGCTCCGCCCAGGCCCTCGGCGAGCAGGCCCTCGCCCTCGCCGCCCACCTCGACCCCGAGGCCAAGGTCCACGTCGTCTTCTTCTCCACGGAACTCGACGGCACAGGCGAACTCACCCTCACCGACCACGAGAACAAGATCGACGACCTGCACGCAGGGCTCGGCCGCATGGGCCGTACCAGCTACCACACAGCGGTCGAAGAGGTCGTCAGCCACTACGAGAAGTCCGCCACCACGGACCCCGCACTCGTGATCTTCCAGACGGACGGTGCCCCGGACGCCAGGACCCCCGCCACCCAGTCCCTCACGGACGCGGCGAAGAACCACCCCGCCGTCTTCTTCTCCTTCGTCGCCTTCGGTGACCCGGAGAACAAGGCCTTCGACTACCTCCGCAAGCTCAAGACGGACAACACGGCCCACTTCCTGGCCGGCGAAACCCCGCGCGAGCTGACCGACCAGGAGCTCTACGAGGGCGTACTGGCGAACTGGCGCCCGTAGCCCCCTCGTAGAACCTTCCGCACAACGACCGACAGGGCCCGGCTTTACCCCGGGCCCTGTCCTCGTGGTCCCGTAATCCCCCACCCGTAATCGATGTGAGTCGATCTTCCCCGGGCCAGTACGATTTCGACCATGGCGGCCACTGGATCCGAGAAGCAGGGCGGGAAGGCGTACTACGTCTCCACCCCCATTTATTACGTCAACGACGCTCCTCACCTGGGCCACGCCTATACGACCGTCGCAGGCGACGTGCTCTCGCGCTGGCACCGTCAGCGCGGCGAGAAGGTGTGGTACCTCACCGGCACGGACGAGCACGGTCAGAAGATCATGCGCACCGCGGAGGCGAACGGCGTCAGCCCGCAGGAGTGGGCCGACAAGCTCGTCACCGAAGCCTGGAAGCCCCTCTGGGAGCACCTGGAGATCGCGAACGACGACTTCATCCGTACGACGGAGAAGCGTCACACGGACCGCGTCCAGGAATTCGTCCAGGATCTCCACGACAAGGGCGAGATCTACAAGGGCGGCTACGAGGGCCCGTACTGCGTGGGCTGTGAGGAGTACAAGCTCCCCGGCGACCTCATCGAGGCCGAGGACGGCACGAAGCTGTGTGCCATCCACAAGAAGCCGGTGGAGATCCTCAAGGAGGAGAACTACTTCTTCAAGCTCAGCGAGTACGGCGAGAAGCTGCTCGCCCACTACGAGGCGAACCCGGACTTCATCCAGCCCGAGTCGGCCCGCAACGAGGTCGTGAACTTCGTCCGCCAGGGCCTCCAGGACCTCTCCATCTCCCGTTCCACCTTCGACTGGGGCGTCCCGGTCCCGTGGGACGACAAGCACGTGATCTACGTGTGGATCGACGCGCTGCTGAACTACGCGACGGCGGTCGGCTACAACGAGAACCCGGAGAAGTTCGAGAACACCTTCCCCGCCGACGTACACCTGGTCGGCAAGGACATCCTCCGCTTCCACGCGATCATCTGGCCCGCGATGCTGATGGCACAGGGTCTGCCGCTGCCCGGCAGGATCGTGGCCAACGGCTGGCTGATGGTCGGCGGCGAGAAGATGTCGAAGTCGAACCTGACGGGCATCAAGCCGCAGGACCTGACGTCCCACTTCGGTGTGGACGCGTACCGCTGGTACTTCCTGCGCGCGATCGCGTTCGGCCAGGACGGCTCGTTCTCCTGGGAGGACTTCTCCGCCCGCTACACGAGCGAGCTGGCGAACGACTACGGCAACCTCGCGTCGCGCGTGGCCGCGATGGTCGGCAAGTACTTCGGCGGCGCACTGCCGGAGGCGACGGCCGCGGGCGAGGCCGAGAAGGCCGTCCAGGACGGACTGGCCAAGGCGGTGGCCGAGGCGGACCGTCGTATCGGCGACGACCTGGACTTCCAGGGCGGCATCCTGGCGATCTTCGACTTCGTGAAGCAGGTCAACGGCTACATCTCGGAACAGGAGCCGTGGAAGGTGGCCAAGGACGAATCCTCTGAGGGCCAGGCCCGCCTGGCGACGATCCTCTACACCGCGGCGGAGTCGCTCCGCGCGGTGGCGGTCCTGCTCAACCCGGTCATGCCGGACACTTCGCAGAAGCTCTGGGACTCCCTCGGCGCGGACGCCGTCCTCGGCGCACTCCCCGACCAGACGGTCGCCGACGCCGCCGTCTGGGGCCGGCTCCCGGCGGGCGCGACGATCACCAAGGGCGCGGTGCTCTTCCCGCGCCTGGAGGAGAAGCCGAGCGCGTAGTACGTACTGCGTACGTACGTGAGCACATGACGGGGCCCCGGGAACGAACAGTTCGTTCCCGGGGCCCGTCATTCCCACCGGCGTTCTCAGGACTCGGGCTCGGCCATCGATCGTTGCGCGCGTCCACCGACGGCCCGGATGGACGATTTCATTCCCAATCGCCCCGGTCGACTACGATTCCAAAGTTCGTACGACGGCCCGGCGGTGCAGCCGGAATCGATATCCGTCACCCCACGTAGCGACTCGGGAGCAACCCGCAATGGCTCGACACCTCATCACCAGCGCCCTTCCGTACATCAACGGGATCAAGCACCTGGGCAACATGGTGGGGTCCATGCTCCCGGCGGACGTCTACTCCCGGTATCTGCGCCAGCGCGGCCACGACGTCCTCTACATCTGCGCGACCGACGAACACGGCACCCCGGCCGAACTGGCGGCCAAGGAGCAGGGCATCCCGGTCGACGAGTTCTGCGCGCAGGCGCACGACGCGCAGAAGGCGGTGTACGACGGCTTCGAGCTGGCCTTCGACTACTTCGGCCGCAGCTCCTCCCCGCAGAACCGCGACATCACGCAGGAGATCGCCCGCGAGCTGAAGTCGAACGGCTTCATCGAGGAGCGGGCGATCCGCCAGGTGTACTCGAACGCCGACGGCCGCTTCCTCCCCGACCGCTACATCATCGGCACCTGCCCGCACTGCGGCTACGACAAGGCCCGCGGCGACCAGTGCGAGAACTGCACCCGCGTACTGGACCCGACCGACCTCATCGAGCCCCGCTCGGCGATCAGCGGCAGCAGCGACCTGGAGATCCGCGAGACCAAGCACCTCTTCCTCCTCCAGTCCGCGCTGGCCGGCGAGGTCGAGGCCTGGGTCGACGAGCGCGCCGACAACTGGCCGGTGCTGGCCTCCTCCATCGCCCGCAAGTGGCTCACGGAAGGCCTGCACGACCGGGCGATCACCCGTGACCTGGACTGGGGCGTCCCGGTCCCGGCCGACACCTGGCCGGAGCTGGCCGCCGACGGCAAGGTCTTCTACGTCTGGTTCGACGCTCCGATCGAGTACATCGGCTCGACAAAGGAGTGGGCGGACGAGGACCCGGAGAACCGCGACTGGCGCTCCTGGTGGTGGGAGTCGGAGGCGGACGTCCGCTACACGCAGTTCATGGGCAAGGACAACGTCCCCTTCCACAGCGTGATGTTCCCGGCGACCCTGCTGGGCACCCGCGCCCCGTGGAAGAAGGTCGACGTCATCAAGGCCTTCAACTGGCTGAACTACTACGGCGGCAAGTTCTCCACCTCGCAGCAGCGCGGCGTCTTCACGCACGACGCGCTGGAGATCCTGCCCGCCGACTACTGGCGCTACTTCATGATGGCGAACGCCCCCGAGTCGGACGACGCGTCGTTCACCTGGGAGCACTTCACGGCCACGGTGAACAAGGACCTGGCGGACACGCTGGGCAACTTCGTCAACCGCGTACTGTCCTTCTCCCGCAAGCGCTTCGGCGACGACGTCCCGGCGGGCGGCGAGCCCGGCGAGTCGGAGGCGAAGCTGGGCGAGGAGATCGCCCGCCTGCTCGCGGAGTACGAGGAGCAGATGGAGGCCATCCAGTTCCGCAAGGCGACGGCGGCCCTGCGCGCGCTCTGGTCGGCCGGCAACTCGTACCTTGAGGAGAAGGCCCCCTGGCTGGAGATCAAGACCAACCCGGAGGGCGCGGCCCTGACGCTCCGTACGGCCATGAACCTCATCCACCTCTACGCGGTCATCTCCGAGCCCTTCATCCCGTCCTCGGCGAAGGCGATGCGCTCGGCGTTCACGCTGCCGGACGACACGGCGGCGTGGGTCACTCCGGAGGAGGCCCACGCCCTGTCCTCCGTCCCGGTCGGGACCCCCTTCACGGTCCCCCCGGTCCTCTTCGCCAAGATCACGGACGAAGACCTGGAGACGTACAAGGAGCGCTTCGGCGGCGCACCGGAGTACTCAGGCTGAACTCGTTCGGAGCGGGAGGCACCACCCGCTGGAAGAGTTCCCACAGCTCATCGGGCACCAGACGTTCGACCATCACCACGAACCCCAGGCTACCGACCCGCCCAAATGAGCTGACTTTTGAGGAAGTTGAGCGGCGTGAAGCGGCCTGCTGGTCAACCTGGTTGAGCTTGACGCCGAGTCGCGGCAGATAGATGATGTATCACCTTGAATCCGGCACGTCTCACCTGGGGCAGCAGGTCTCGCGTGCACCCCCACGATGTTGAAGATGAAAGGCGTATGCATCTCATGAAGAAGCGTCTCATCAGCATGATCGCCGCAGGCGGCGCGGCAGCCGCGGCACTGGCCGTGACCACCGGCCCGGCCCAGGCGGCGGACGTGCCCCCGTGCCAGGCCGGCGCATCACTCGCCTGCGTGTCCGTCACGATCGAAACCAAAGCCCCGGTCCACAGCATCAGCGTCGACGGCGATTGCGCGCCATTCAGCACGGGTACCGTGACTAGCTCGAACTCGAGGATCACGAACATTTACTTTCCCAAAGAGACCGTGGCCCTCTCCGGGACTCCCACCACACTGACCTACTCGGGCTACAACTGCGAGGAGACCACTCAGAACGCGCAGCGCGTGGGCTGGTCCACGGGCTCCGCGGCAGCCGGTAGTTACCGCTGGGTGGGCATCGGCCGTATCTGGTAGTGACACATGCGGTGCGGTGGCCACCCTGGCGGCGGCCACCGCACCGGCTACTCGGCACATTGCACGCCGCTACCGGTGAGCGAGACCTGCGGGCCGGCCCGTGGGCCGCCTCGGCGTGATGGCGGCCCACCTGCGGGTCGACTACCGCGCTCTGATACCTGGCCTTCACCGCCATCGCCTGCACCCTCAACTGCTACCGCCGACTCGCCAAATGAGATGACTTCTTACTGGGACTACGCCGGGATGGACACCACGGTGTATTCGGCGTTCACCGGCGAGGGGACGGTGAAGCGGGCGTTGGGCAGGTAGAAGCGGTCACCGAAGCGCGCGATGGTGGTCGGGGTGTCGAAGCGCGGGTCGGTTCGGCGCCCGGTGACGCGGCCTGCGCTGCCTGCCTCGTTGAGCTGGACCACGGCGACGGTATTGGAAATGTTCTGCACCACGTAGAGGGTTCTTCCCTCGCGGCGCATCCCGTCGCCGAAGGCCAGGTCGTCGCCGCCGAGGTCGACTCTCGTGGCAATGCCGGTGAGGGGGTCGACGCGGAAGAGCAGCCCGGTGTTGGACTGCACGACGAGCAGCGCCTTGCCGTCCGGGGTTCGCGCGATGCCGTTGGCGTTGAACCCACTCTGGAAGGCGATGTCACCACCGAGGGGTATGGGGACCACGTCCGCCTGAGAGGGCAGGGCGCCTCGACGGCCGAGGGGAAGCTTGTACAGCACGGGGGTGAACGAGTCGGTGAACCAGGCCGCGTCGCGGGTGATGACCACGTCGTTGATCATCGCGGTGCCTTCGGCTCCGAGCCGGTACGTGGCGACGACTCGCCCCGTGGCCGGGTTGATCACCCGGGCGGTGCCTGCCTGCCCGCCCGCGACGAACAGGCGCCCAAAGGCGTCGAAGGCGATGCCGACCGCACCCGTCCCCGGTCCGGGCGTGAGGACCCGACCTGCGCCGGTCACCAGGTTGAGCCGGTACACATCGCCGTTGGCCAGGGAGGTGATGTACGCGGTGGGATCGTTACCGATCGCGATTCCCTCGGGGAAGAAACCGGTCGGCAGCGCGATGGTCTCGGGAAAGGGTCTGGAGCCCTTCGGCGGCTGGGAGGGTGTGGCGGCTGCCGGCGAGGTGCCGACGCTGACTGCGGTCAGAGCCGCACCGGCGCCTGCGAGGGTCGCCAGGAATGCTCGACGGTTGTGCATGGATTCCACTCCGTTGACGTTGGACTGGCATGTGCCGGGGTTCCGGCGCATGCCGACAGGGATCTGCGGGGGACAGGCCATGCCGCGCGCCGGCCGTGTGATCCGGACCCACCGCCGCAGACGTCCTTGGCCCAGTCACGTGGTTTGAGAGGCGATGGTGACGATCGCCGATGGATCAGCCGGCCGAGGGCGAGGTGAGGACGCCGAGCTGGACCAGGGCCGAGGCGGTGTCGTCGAAGGCCCACTCCTCGCTGATCTTCCCGTCGGTGATCCGCCAGATGGTCCCGGACTCCCAGCTCAGCTGTTTGCCGTCGGCGGGTACGCCCAGCAGGGAGCCCTTCACCGTCGCGGTCACGAGGTACCGCACCGTGACGAGATCACCTTCGGCGAGGATGTCCAGCTCCTCGGCGTTCAGGTCGGGCATCGAGTCGACGAACGAGCCGATCAGGCCCATATGGGCCTCCGCCCCGGAGACGGTGCCCATGTAGCCGCCGTGCCAGACGAAGTCCGGCGTCACGAACTTGGGCACCAGCTCAGGCTGGTGACCGTTGAACACCTGCGTGGTGTAGTCCCGCACGAGCTGCTTGTTGGCCTCTGTTCTCTTTCCGTGGCGCTTGGGGGGTGTGGCGGCGTGGCTGGTGGCGGCCGCGGCGACCGATGCGGTGCCGACGGCGGCGCCGGTGCCGAGGAGTGAACGGCGACTGACCATGACTTCCTCCTGATGCCGAACGTGAAGTGACGTACAGTGCGTCACTCACAGTGAGTTTCTTGCTGCAGCAACAAACTAGCCCCGTCTAGTTGTTGCGTCAACAACTTCTGCGGTTTCCGTAGGATGAGGCGGTGACCAAGCTGCCGGACCGGACAACACCCCTCGATGCCGACGAAGAGGCCGCCTGGCGGGCCTTCGCCCGGGCCGTGCTCGTCGTGCCGCGCGTCCTGGACGCCGATCTGCTCACCGGGTGCGGGCTGAGCCTGGTCGAGTACATCGTCCTGGTGAACCTCTCCGAGGCTCCCGGACGGGCCATGCGCATGAACGAACTCGCCACCGAGTCGGTTCTGTCCACCAGCGGCACGACCCGCCTGGTCGAACGTATGGCCCGCCAGGGACTCGTGGAGCGCCGGCCCGCCGAGACCGACGGCCGTGGGCTCATGGCCGTCCTCACCGACGCCGGGCTGCGCCGGCTCGAGGAGGCTTACCCGCACGCGTTGGCCAGCGTACGCAACAACGTCATGGACCACCTCGCCGGCCTCGACCTCGCCGCGTTCGCCCGCGCGGTCGGCAGCTTCGCCGCAGACCGGGAACAGCCGACCGCCCGCAGTCGCCGCCCCACCTACCAGCAAGACTGACGTCCGACAGGAAAACGGCTCGTCCGGCGATCCCCATTGCCGGCAGTAACTTCAGGACACGTCTTTGATCGAGCTGGGTCCCATCTGGGACGCGGAGCTGAACTCCGGCAGCGTTGAAGGCTGGTCGAAGAGGAAGAAGCTCTGGTTCATACCGACGGTGAACTCCATGTAGGCACCCGTGGTGGCGTCGAAGCCGTAGTAGGTGTTGCAGGTCCCGGCCCCGTCACTGTAGGTGCCGTCCATTTCCGGGAGCGGGACGTTGACTATGCCGCTGTTGCCCGTTTTCGTCTTCGACGGTGGTGTACCCAGCGCACAGTACGAGACGGGGAGGCCTTTCAGAACGAAGTAGCCGTACTCACCCTTGGCATTCTGAAGGTAGACGTAGCTGAGTTTGCCCTTCGAGCTGGCCTTCCCCCAGGTCTTGATCCACCTGTTGATGGTCTCTCGCGTCGTTGAGTACTCGGGGATCTCTATCGGCTGGTTCGCCACCAGTTTGTCGTAGCCCTTCTCCTTCGCCTTCGTCTCCGCCGCCTGTGAGGAGTCGTCTTCGCAGGCGGTGGCGCCGAAGCCGACCAACAGAACGGCGGTGACGGCCAGTGCGGTGCGGGTGATGCGTTTCATGGCCTTTCTCCTCTTCGTCACGGCGCACACGTGGTGTTCATGTCGTTCACGTCCAACCGCGGCGGCAGGTCCTTGTCCTTGAAGGCGCTCCGGTGCTCCTGTGCGGCTTTGGCGTTGTATTCGTTGACCGCTTCGATCCGGGACGACTTCAGGGCGGTGATGGAGGTGTTGATCTGAGCCTGCCTGGACTCGGAGGCCGTCTTGCTCTCCTCTTCCAGAGTCCTGATGGTCCCTTCCTTTGTCTGCACCGTGGTGCAGAGTCCGAAGAACTCCTCGTACGTGGCGATCTGGAACTCGCCTGAACCTTCGGTGCGGTTGCGCTTTTCGACTTCGCCGCGGAATGGGGCGGTCAGCCAGCTGACGCCACCGAATACGAGGGTGGTGATCAGGCCGACTGTGGCCAGGGCAGCGATGCTGCCGATGAACCAGATTCCGCTCTTCAACCCTTCCCGGGTCGCGCTCATGGTTCTTCCTTTCCTGCCCGCCACTCAATTTGAGTTTTGACCTCGGGCCGCGAACGGGGACCGGAGGTGAAACTCAGGCTCGGAAGCCGAGTAGGTCTGAGTTATGGAAGAAGATCTCTGCGCTGACAGGCCAGTCGGTTGCAGGCGGCTCGGACCACGCAGAGCCTGTCCGCTCGGCCCAACGGTAGCGACGGATCTCGGGACCGGTCCCGGACTCCTCTTCGGGAACGCAGCCCGCGCCACCCGCACCCACCCCATACGACAACGTCGGCCTTCAAGACCCCAACCAGGTCTTGAAGGCCGACGTCACACACGGGCCGAATCAACCAACAGCGTCACGTCGTACGACGTCACCGGGCCCCTGCGTTGGGGGATCAGCTTCCCGAGGCGTACGTGACGAAGTCCGCCCACGCGTCCGGCGTCAGCACCAGCTGGGGGCCTTCGATGTTCTTGGAGTCGCGGACGTGGATGGTGCCGGGGGTGGTGGCGACCTCGACGCAGTCGTTCGGGTTGCTGCTGTCGCTGTAGCTGCTCTTGAACCAGTCCAGCGCCACTTCGACGCAGGAGTCGCCCTCGCTGCCACTGCTGTAGCTGCTCTTGAACCACGCCAGCCGGGAGGTGTCCCCGGCCGAGGCGTTGCGGATCATGTGTCCCCCAGCAGTTGTTCGATGAAGGCCGACGACTCACGCGGGGTGAGAGCCTGAGCCCGGATGATGCCATAGCGCAGTTCAAGGATACGGAGCTGCCTCGGCTCGGAGACCGGCCGACCGTTGGCCACTACTGACGAACGTCCCACCGCCGAGCCGTCGTCGAACTTCAGCACCTCGATCCCGCCGTCCACCCCAGCATGCTCCTCGCGTTCCATCGGCATCACCTGAAGCTCGACGTTCCGCAACTGCCCGGCCTCCAGCAGGTACTCAAGCTGGCCGCGCAGCGGCGCCTTTCCTCCGAGTGGGCGCCGAAGCGTCCATTCCTCCAGGACGAAGCTGAGTTCAGGCGCCGGGTCCCGCTCAAACACCGACTTACGGGCCACACGCGCGGCGATGAACCGCTCCACCTCGTCCTCGGTGTACGCCGGGCGCCGCATCATGAGCAGCCCGCGTGCGTACTCCGGCGTCTGCAGCAACCCGTGGATGTTCAGCGGATCGTAGAGCTGAAGTTCGACCGCCTTGGCCTCCAACTGTGCGAGGTCCCGAACCTTCTTCGGATACCGGACCTTGGCCACATCCTCCTTCATCGCCGAGATCAGCCCATCCGCCCCCAACACCTCGTCCGCCTTGTCCAGATACTCAAGCCGAGGGATCCGCTTGCCGCCCTCGATCTTGTAGACAAGGTCCTCGCCGTACCCCACCGCCGCCCCGAACTCGGCGGCCCGCATCCCCACCGCCTCCCGCCGCAGCTTCAGCTGCCGCCCCACGGTCGCGATGACCGCCAAACCCCAGTCGTCGTCCGGGTCGACCTCCCAACCCGGCTCGTCCGCCTCGCTCTTGAGCCGTTGTACCTCGCCGTCCACCGACATACCGCACCCCTCCGTCGTACCTCCGTGCCGCAACGCCCGTACCCCTACGGCCGGTTCCGACAGCCCGGACAGCAGTGGACAAGCTCCGGACAGTCACCGTACGCATCGGCGTCGTCACTGTTCACGGTAAACATGCACCGCCACGCTCAGTGATGTGAACAAGGAAAGCTCCACCCAACTCCACGCCCCCGCCCGCCACTTCAGCGTCCTGCTGTCCCCCACCCCACGCGGCGCCCGCCTCGCCCGGCTCCTCGCCACGGAGTGGCTGCGTACCTGGGACCTGCCGTACGGCGTCACCGAGACCGCCGCGCATCTGGTCGCGGAACTCGCCGCCAACGCCGCCACCCACGGCCGCGTCACCGGCCGGGACTTCCGCCTCGCGCTCCTGGCCCGCGGCGGGACCCTCCGCATCGAGGTGACGGACACACGCGGTGACGACCTCCCCCGCCGCCAACCCCCGTCCCCCGACACCGAGTCCGGACGCGGCCTGCTCCTCGTCGAAGCTCTCGCGGACCGCTGGGGCGTCGAACTGGGCCCCGTCCCCCGTAAAACCGTATGGGCGGAACTCGACCTGACACCGCACTCACCGGAACCTGACGCCGTGTGCTCCGGTGGACCTGGCGCTCTTCCCAAAGAACCACGTATCTGACGAAAGCCCGCAGGCTCACCTCTGCGGGTGAATATCACCAACTGGGCTCCATCTGGGGCGTGTTGCTGCCTTACGCTCGCGACAGCACTTGCCAAGGGCATGTGCCAAAAGCAGCTTCCATCAACTTTCCGTCCGCCCCCTCCCACAGGGAACCCTCATGGTCAGCTCGCCCCACGAGGCGATGCACCGCATCTTCCAAGACCACCCGGGCCTCTTCTCCGGGGTGTCCGAGGTGCTCGGCGTCCGCTTCGCCCCTCCCACCTCGGTCACCATCCTGCCGACCGACCTCACCGAGACCCGCCCGCTGGAACGCCGCGTCGACACGTTGCTGCGACTGGAGACGGAGGACGAGGAGCCGCTTCTCCTCGCCGTCGAGGCCCAGGGCAAGAAGGACCCGCACAAGCCCGCGAGCTGGGCGTACTACGCCTCGTACCTGCTCACGAAATACCGGCTGCAGCCAATGCTGCTGGTCGTCTGCCAGGACCGGGCGACCGCCGAGTGGGCAGCCCGCCCGGTCACCTTCGGGCCTCCCCAATGGCCCCTGCTCACCCTGCGCCCGCTCGTCGCGGGCCCGCACAACATGCCGGTGATCACCGACCCTGACGAGGTCCACAAAGACCTCGCCCTCGCCACACTCTCGGCAATCACCCACGGCAAGAACCCGGACATCGAAGCCATACTCAAAGCAGTGACGGCCGTTCTGCAGGACACTCCGGACGCCGTCAAGAACCCCGTCATCGAAATCATCTTTCAGGGCCTGGGCAAGCTGCCCGCCGCAGCACTTTGGAGGAAACTAGTGGCCGTGGACCTTTCTTTCTACAAGTCGCCCATCTTCGAAGAAGCCCGCGACGAAGGCCGGAAGCAGGGCCGAGCCCAGGGCCAGGCCGAGGACATCCTGGACGTCTTTGAGGTGCGCGGCATCGACGTCCCCGAAGCAGTCCGCGAGCGCATCACCAGCTGTGACGCCCCCGACACCCTGCGCCAATGGCTCCGGCGGGCCGTCATCGCCCCGACGGCTGAGGACATCTTCACAGCCGAGTAGCTCACGGATCCCGGTGAAAAGCCGGCCCGGTACACGGACGCCTGGAGGTGCCGCGATGAACGGCGAGGGCTGGCAGGAGCGCAGGCGCGCGCTCCTGAGGGGCGACCCAGCAGTTGCCGAGAAGACCGCTCGTCTTCTCGCCGAGCTAGGCGTCGAGGAACGGGAGGAAGCGGAGATCGAGGCCGAGCATCGAGCCGTCTTCCTCGCAGCGACACGCGAGTACGCAGAAGGCGGCCGGGACCCGGGCCCCGCTCCGCTCGCGGACCAGCTCTGCCGTGCCCCTGCCCGGATACTCTGGCCGGGGCACCCTCTGGAGGACACCATGAGCACCCAGGCCGATCACGGACATGAGTTGATCCCCTGTCCCGAGCAGACTCCTGATGCCTTGCGCGCCGCCCTCGCCGTCGTCGCCCCCGGCCGTCTGGAGGAGATGCAGAACACGAAGGACGAAGCCTTCGCCAAGGCCGTCGAGTGGCAGTCCCTCAGTCCTGTACGGAGCTGGGTACTCGCCTGGGCCAGGGACGTCGAGATCGCCCGCCGTCCCGAGCTGTCCGCCCGTCATGCTCGTGCGAAGAGCAACCTGGAGCACGACGATCCCGTCGTCGCACAGGAAGCCCTGCGGGAGCTGAGCGCCGTTCTGGACGAGGCCATGAAGGCAGTGCGCGAGTGAGCTGGAAGTGGGAGTACGCCTTCGGCGCGGAGGAAGCCGCCCGCACCGCTGCTTCCCCCTCCTACTCCGCCGAAGTCAGCACGCCGATCTTGTCTATGCGGTGTTCGGGGTTGCCCTTGTCGTCGCGCCAGAAGTTTCCGGCCGCGTTGTCCTCGGGGGTCGCGCAGGTGGAGATGGTGATCATGGCCTCGGTGGGCTGGCGGCCCGGGTGGCCCGGGACGGCGGCCCGTTGTTCGGCCAGGGAGCGCTCGGAGCGGAAGGACGTGCTTCTGGTGTCGGTGATCTCGTACTCGTAGACCGTCCCGCCCGATGTGACGGTCACCGAGTCGCCCTCGTCGAGAGACGGAAGCTCGCGCAGAGGGCCACCGGCGGAGAGGCGATGGGCTGTGACGAGGTAGTTCCCGATCTCGCCGGGGCCGACGCCGCCGCGGCTGCCGTACGGGCTGGCGGCAACGCCCTCGTTCTGGATCCTTGTCCCCGGCCAGTCATCGGTCGTGCCCTCGTAGGGGACGACGCGCAGGTCCTTGAGGCCGATTTCCGGGATGGTGAGCGACGCGGTCTGGCCGCGGGTGCTGGTCTTGCGAGGAGTCGGCGTCGCGGAGGGAGTGTCCCGTGAGGGCTCGGCGGAGGTGGTCGCCGGCTCGCTCGTGGTGGACGGCGGGCTCGGGGCACGCGCATCGGCGCCCGTGTCCGCGCCGCCGGTGGAGCAGCCGACGAGCACGACGATGACAGCGCCCGAGAGCGCGACGGAAAAACCTCGGGAACGGGACATAGCACTCGGGACCGGTAGCCGGGACTCAACACAGAGAACAACGCCCAGAACGGACCAGGCGTTCCCCGCTCACGGCCCCGCCGCAGAAGGCCAACGTGAAAAGCGTGAACACTCGGCGGGGGCATGCCCTTCAGGTGCTCGAACGAGCGAAGCGTGAGCACTCTCCAGGAGAGTGCTCACGCTTTTCGCAACCGGTGCCCCCGCAGGGGCGATCAGCGCGAGGTCAGTGAAGAACCCCCGCGCCCGTCGTCTTCAGCAGCTCCGCCGGCAGGCTCTTCGCCGAGGTCTGAAGGCCCGCGGTCAGCGTCGGCTTCCAGTTCACCGTCGGCTTGATCTTCTTCGACGACGCGGCGTTGTACGCGGCGACGATATCGGTCGTCTTGCCGTTGACGAGGTTGCCGGTGCCGGCGATCGAGCCGGTCCCGTCGCCACTCAGCAGCTTGGCGACCTTGGCGCCGGACGGCAGCTTCCAGGCGTTGTGCTCCGCGACGACCTGGGCCTTGGCGCGGGAGTCGATGCTGTACTTCGGCTGGTAGCCGTTCAGCGTGCCCGTGTCGTAGAGGTTGTTGTAGAGGTGGATCTGGCCGATACGGGCCAGCGGGGCGCGCTGGACGATGCCGTTCCAGACGTTGTGGTGGATCGTCACGCGCAGCTTGCCCTTGGTGTCGGAGTCGCTGCTGCCGATCAGCATCGTCTTGTCGTGGCAGGTGAAGACGTTGCGCTCGACGGTCACCAGGTCGGAGCCGTTGGTGATGTCGAGGGCGCCGTCGTGGATCTGGTACTTACGGCCGAAGTACGTCTTCAGCGACTTGTCGAAGTTCGGCGCGTCGGTGAACGTGTTGTGGTCTGCCCAGACGTTTGTCGCGCCGCGCAGGGTCACCGAGTCGTAGTTCGAGTTCCACTCGCCCGACGAGCCGTCCGTCGGGTCCCACTGCGGGAAGCAGTCCTCGGTGGCGGAGAAGGTGAGATTGCGGATGATGACGTTCTTCACATCCTGCACCAGCAGACTGCCGCCCTTGATCCCGGCATTGGTGCCGGGGACGCCCACCAGCGTGGTGTTCGACGGCACCCGGAGCACGATGTTCTTCTTCTGCTTCGCCTCGGCGGCCTCGCGGGCGTTCTCCTGAGTGCCGGACGGCATCTTCTTGCCGTACGTCTTCGGGTCGTACGCCTTGAGGTAGGAGGCGAGCGAGTAACCCGTACCGGCGGCGTAGTCGGCGCAGCTGCTGCCGCCGTTCGCGTCGATCGTGCCCTTGACCTTGATGATCTTCGGCGTGGAGTCGGTGCCCTTGCCCAGCGCCTTCGCCAGCTGGGCGCGGGTGCTGACGTGGTAGACGTGCGCGGAGTCGGCCTTCGAGCCGCCCGTCGTACCGGAACCGCTCGCCGCCCAGCCGTCCTTGGCGGGCAGCGACTGGCGGGCCAGCTCGACGGGAGTCGCGTTCGCGTTCATCACAAAGGGGATGGCGCCGAGGCCGGCGGCCGCCACGGCAGCGGCCGAGATCAGCGCGGTACGTCTCCGGCCGAGGGACCGGCGGTGGGAGGGGGATGCCACGAATGAGTCCTTACGGATGGTTCGGGTGCACGCGATGCGGGACGTGCACATGGTCCGTGGAGGCCCGGTGAAGGGCTTCCGACTCTTCTGTGGTCACGGACGACGGAAAGGTTGCCGCCAAGCAGGGGCAAGTAGGGGACGGCAGGCGGGGGTTGACGGTCATTCACACGCGTGCCCCCGCCTTTCGCCTCACCGCCGGCCGAAGCCGCCCTCCGGAGCCTCGCCCGCCGTCACCGTCGCGATCTCCTCCGCCGAGCCCAGTTCGCCCGAGTCCGCCAGGCCCCCCGTACTGGCGCCCGAGGTCTCGCCGCCCGCGTGGACCGAGTACTCCTGACCGCTCTCGATCCCGTCTCCGGAGTACACGATGTTCTGGATCGACTTCGAGGTGACGTACGAGGCCACGACCTCGCCGTCCGCATCGACGACGTGGAGGGTCGTGCCCGCCTCCACCGTCGAGTCGAGCGTGGCCGAGACCCAGCCCTGCTCGGACTCGCTGTCGGGGGCGACCGCCATGCCCGCGCTGCCGGCGGCGAGGAGGGTGCCGCCGCTGATGGTGAAGCTGCCGTTGACGTCGAGGGCGCCGTTGCCGCCCTGTTCCGGGCCGTTGACGACGACCGTGCCGCCGGTGATCTCGGCGGTGCCGTTGGAGTCGAAGCCGTCGCCGTCGGCGTTGATGACGAGGGTGCCGCCGGTGACCTTCGCGGTGTAGTCGCCCGCCGACTCACCACCGCCGCCTCCGCGGCCGCCCTGCCCGCCGCCGCTGTCCGACGTGGTCGTACCGCCCGACGCGTTGATGCCGTCGTCGCCGGCCGTGACGGTCGCCGTGCCTCCGCTGACCGTGATGTCCTTCCCCTCGAGTCCCTCGGTCGACCCGGTGACCTTCAACTCGCCCTTGCTGACGACCAGTTCACCCTCCGCGTGTACGCCGTCGTCCCCGGCCGAGACGGTGACCTCGGCGCCGCTGATGTGCACGGCCGCGTCACTGTGGACGGCGTCGGCGGACGAGTCCACGTCGACGGTGCCGCCCTCGAGGACGGTGATGACCCCCGACTTCAGCCCGTGCGCGGAGGTGTCGTCGGCGGCCTCGCTCGTGACGTCCAGCTTCCCGCCGGTGACCACAAGATCGGAGGCCGCGTCGACACCGTCGCCCTCGGCGGTCACGGTGACCGTGCCGCCGTCGACGGCGATGTAACCGGCGTCCGCCTCCTCGGAGTTGTCGGCCTTGAGCCCGTCGCCCTTCGCGGTGACGGTGACCTCGCCGCCGCTCATGACGAGGTAGTCCTTGCCCCGGATTCCGTCGTCCACGGCGTCGACCGTGACCGTCCCGGAGGCGATGACCAGGCCGTCCGCGCTCGCGATCCCGTCGTTGCCGTTGCCGTGCACGGTGAGCGTTCCGCCGCCCGCGACGGTGAGGTCGTCGGCGCTGTAGAGGGCGGCGTTGGCCTCGGCGTCCTCGGCGTACGAGTCGGTGTCGCCGAGCGTGTTCTCGCTGCCGTTGGCCAGGAGGACCACGACCTTCT
Organism: Streptomyces pseudoechinosporeus; assembly: GCF_054783935.1. NCBI lineage: Bacteria > Bacillati > Actinomycetota > Actinomycetes > Kitasatosporales > Streptomycetaceae > Streptomyces > Streptomyces pseudoechinosporeus. The sequence goes on along the minus strand of NZ_BAAGPS010000094.1, from coordinate 105,691 downwards.
CCGCCTCGGTGGCGGCGATCGCCGCGCCGGAGGAGCTGGAGATGTCGACGCCGTCGAGGACCAGCTTCACGGTCGCGTCAGGGGCGTTGACGACGATCTGCCCGTCGCTGAGGTTCCCGCCGATCCGGTACGTACCGCCGGCGGTGATGGTCACCGTGGCCCCGTCGACCGTGACCCCGTCCCCCTCGGCGGAGGCGGAGTCGCCGTCCAGCTCGATGTCCACGGCCTCGGATTCCTCCCAGTCCGTGTCACCGTCCTCGGCATGGTCCGCCTTGTTGTCGGCGAGGACGGCGGCGGCGGTCTGCGTCCCGTCCGCGGCGGCGCCCGACGACTCGCTCGAGCTCGAGCCTGAGCCCGAGCCGGAGGAGGAGCTGTCGCTGTCACCGGACGAGCACCCGGCCAGCACCGCCGTGGCCAGCGCCATCGAGGCGAGGGCGCCCGCCGCCTTCGTACGAAACAGCCGTGCCGTTCTCATCTTCGTGCTCATGCGCGTCTTCTTGCTCATACGAGGCTCCCGTGGAGTGCGGTGGGAAAGTGGCGCCGCAGGACGGGCAGCCAGCGGTTGGCGGGGAGTTCGGGGCGCAGGGCGGCGAGCCCGGTGCCGTACTTCGACACGGGACACGGCCGGTGCCCCAGCGACCAGAGCAGCCGGTCGGCGCCCGAGCCCGCCCGGCCCGACTTGGTCTCGACGATGGCCCGGTCATCGGTCCTGAGGGCGGTGCCGTCGGGCAGGGTCCAGGTCAGCCCGGTGTCGACGGTGAGCCGGCTCCCGGTGGCCGGGAAGAACAGCGTCGTACGCCGGTAGAACGTGGTGAGCGTCGGGACGAACCGGAAACCCCCGGAGTTGATCCCGGCCTCGGCGAGCACCGTGTCGGCGTACGCCCGCGCCTCGCCCCCGAGCCGCCGGAAGTCCCCTTCGTACGGGATACGTTGCTTGACGGTTATGCCGCGCGGCCCGCGCGTCTTGATCTCGAAGAAGTGCTGACCGGAATCGAGATACGTACGGATGCGGAGCTTGAACCGTCGCCTGCGGCGGCGCGCGGCGGCCAGATATCCGTCCATCTCGGGGGTGTCGAAGTAGACGGACCGATATCCGAACTGCCGCTGTCCGCCGCCCATTTCGAGTACCTGGACGTCGTCGTCCAGTCCGGCGAGCACGAACGGCAGATCGGCGACGGGCAGCATGTACTTGCGGTCCAGGCGGGTGAGCAGCCCGGCCCGCTCGACGAGTTCGGCAAGCCCGATCGGCCGCATCGCCCCCACGACGGGATCGATGCCGGTCATGACCGAATCCCTTGCGCGGAAGCGGAAGGCGACTCGATCTTCTCGGGAAGCCGCGCACCGGCGCCGGACACGACGTACCGGACCTCGACACGGGTCGTGTCGTTGACGAGATCGAGGTCCTTCACCGACAGGTTCACCACCCGCCCGCCGAGCAGCACTTCGAGGTGCGAGCGGAGGGCGTCCTCATCGGTGTACGCGGAGTCCAGGCGCAGGCTCTGCTGCCGGTGCCGCGGGAACAGCCGGGGGTGGTCGCCGACGTACAGGGTGAGGACGATGAGCGCCATCAGCGCGGTGTTCAGCACGCTCACCGTCTCCGGCAGCCCGGCGAGCAGGCCGATGGCCAGCGCGGAGAAGTAGTACGCGATCTCATGCTGCGCGATCTCGTACGACCGCAGCCGGATGATCGACAGAACCCCGAACAGCCCCATCCCCAGGCCGATCCCCACCGAGGCGGAGCTGAGCGTCATCGCCACGGCGAGCACCCCGACGTTCACGCCGAGGAAGGCGGTGACCAGGTCCCGGCGGTGGTGTCGCGGGAAGTACACGGCGAAGGTGAGGACGGCTATGGCAACCAGGTCTGTCCCGACAAGTACCAGCTGCTTCATGGCCGTTGCCTCTTCCCGGGTCTCTCGTCGTATGCGATGGGTTCGCTCATGGACACGACGATCGGTGGGCCGACTGTGAAGTTCCTTTGGGTTGCCTTAAGGCGGCTTGAGAAGTACGCGAGGCGGACGTGAGGTGAACCACGCCCTACCGGCGGGGCGTTGCGCACGCGTACGTCCGGCGGGAGCGGAAAACCGCTCGCTCGCGGAGCCGTAGGCGGAGATCATGCGCCCATGCCCTCCTACGCCGGACCGCCTTCCTCCGCCGTGCGCGTGCCCGCGCCGATCGCCGCGCTGGCCGGGGACCGGCCGCTCCTGCCCGTGTGGCAGAACCAGTTGGGCGGGCTGACCTTCCGGATCGGCGACGACCACGGTCAGGGGCGGCTGTTCGCCAAGTGGGCGCCGGCGGGCTCCGGCCTGGACCTGGGCGCCGAGGTGGAGCGGCTGCGCTGGGCCGGGGACTTCACGCCCGTACCTCGTGTCCGGGAGCACGGAGCCGGTGCGGACGGAGCCTGGCTCGTCACGGATGAGCTGGCCGGCGAGAGTGCCGTCAGTCCCCGGTGGCAGGCGGATCCCGCCACGGCCGTACGAGCCCTGGGGGCAGGGCTGCGGGCCCTGCACGACCAACTGCCCGTGGCCGACTGCCCGTTCAGCTGGTCGGTCGATCACCGTCTGGAACGTGCCCGGCGAGCAGGCATCAAGGCACCCGCGGACCTGCCCGAACCGCCGCCGGTCGACCGTCTCGTCGTCTGCCACGGCGACCCCTGCGCCCCGAACACCCTGCTGCACGAGGACGGCTCATGGTCCGGCCACGTGGACATGGGCGCCCTCGGCCTCGCCGACCGGTGGGCCGACCTGGCCGTCGCCACCTGGAGCACCGAGTGGAACTACGGCCCGGGCTGGGACGACACCCTGCTCGACGCGTACGGCATCGCTCCCGACCCGGAGCGGACGGAGTTCTACCGGCTTCTTTGGAGCGTTACGTGAGCTCGAACGGGCCCGGAACCAGGGGGAGGGTTCCGGGCCCGTGGTGAGTGGGCCGTATGTCCGTCAGCTCGCCGGAGGGGAGGCCGGCATCAGCTCGCCGAAGCGGACGCCGAAGCCCCCGGCTGGACGGAGTCGCCCGTGCCCGTGTTCGTCGCCTCCGGGTCCACGCCCACCGTGATGGTGCCGACGACGCCCTTGGCGATGTTGCCCGTCTTGTACTTCAGCTTGAGCAGACCGCCCGTGGTACCGCTCTGGTCGTAGATCCCGTCCTCTTCGAGCGTCGTGCGCTCCGTCGTCGACGTCGAATACGGCTCGACCTCGGCGGAGGCGAGCACGGACTCCTCGTCGAAGAAGAACTGACCGGTGTGGCAGGTGTTGCCGCCCTCGTAACCGGCGTCGGTCCACTCGCCGTTGACGTGCACCTTGGTGTGGATGTGGACGCAACGGCCCACGTACCAGCCCGGGAAGATCGTCTTGAAGGTGACGAAACCCTGCTTGTCCGTCCGCCAGGTGCCGCGCAGATAGCGCTCGTCGTCGGTGGGCTCCTCGTGGACGCCACCGCCGCCGCCCTCCGGCGGGGAGCCCGTCGGCGTACCGGACGGGACGTCGGAGGGGGTGCCGCTGGGCGGCGTACCGCCGCCACCGCCACCGGTGGAGGCGTCCTCGTAGCCGGAGTAGATGCCCAGCGCGTCGCAGTGCCAGATGTCGACGGCCGCGTCCCGGATCGGCTCGCAGCTCTCGGAGTCGATCACCTTGATGCGGAGGGTCATCGGGATGCCCTCCTTGTCCTCGGTGATATCGCGACGGATCTTGTCCGCGTCGATGTAGTACGGGCCCTCGGTGGTCTCGGAGGTGAGCTTGTAGCACTCCTCCGCGGCACTGCCGGCGGCCTTCGCGGTGGCGCCCTTGCCCGTGCCGGTCGTCTGGCCCGCGTTCGCGGTCGCGGCGATACCGCCGCCGACGCCCACCGCGGCCACGGCCGCGCCACCCGCCACGATGACCTTGCGTCGCGTCAGGTTCCGTTTGTGCTTTGGCTGTTGAGTCTTATGAGGCTCGGTCCCAGTCATGGGCAGGACGTTAGGGACAGCGCCTGTCAGCAATGTGGGTACGGGCTGTGGGATTCCACGGGGTTCTCACAGGTTGCCCGCACGCGCGATAGTGGCCCGGAACCGACGTCGGTTCCGGGCCACTAAGCGGCCTTGGCGAAGTCCGGTGCAGTACGCGCCCCGAAGGAGGCCGCAGGCCTCTAAGGGGCGCGGGGAACTGCGCGACCAGCCCCCACCGGCCCGCAGCCGAATCACTGCACCTCCAGCGGAGCTACTTCGGCTTCCGTACCGAAAGGTGCAGTTCCCGCAGCCGCGCCTCCTCCAGCTCCGTCGGCGCGCCCATCATCAGGTCCTGGGCGTTGCCGTTGAGCGGGAAGGCGATCGTCTCGCGGATGTTGGGCTCGTCGGCCAGGAGCATCACGATCCGGTCGACGCCCGGCGCGATGCCGCCGTGCGGAGGGGCGCCGAAGCGGAAAGCGCGGAGCATGCCCGCGAACTCACGCTCGACGGTCTCCGCCTCGTAGCCCGCGATACCGAAGGCCTTCAGCATGATGTCCGGCTCGTGGTTCCGGATGGCGCCGGAGGACAACTCGACGCCGTTGCAGACGATGTCGTACTGCCAGGCCAGGATGTCGAGGGGGTCCTGCGTCTCCAGGGCCTCCATTCCGCCCTGCGGCATGGAGAAGGGGTTGTGGGAGAAGTCGATCTTCCCCGTCTCCTCGTCCTTCTCGAACATCGGGAAGTCCACGACCCAGCAGAAGCGGAAGACGTCCTCTTCGAAGTGACCCGCGCGACGAGCGGCCTCCACCCGCACCGCGCCCATGATCTTCGAGACCTCGTCGAACTCGCCCGCGCCGAAGAACACCGCGTGACCAGCGGCGAGAGACAGCCGCTTGGTCAGCTCCGCGACGTTCTCCTCCGTCAGGAACTTCGCGATCGGGCCGGTCAGCGAGCCGTCCTCGGCGACCCGCACCCACGCCAAGCCCTTCGCGCCCTGCGAGACGGCGTAGTCACCGAGCTGGTCGAAGAACTTACGGGGCTGCGAGGCAACGTCCGGCACCGGCAGCGCCCGTACGTGCTTGCCCGCGAAGGCCTTGAACTCCGAGCCCTCGAAGATGTCGGTGATGTCGGCCAGCTCCAGCTGGGCCCGCAGGTCCGGCTTGTCGGAGCCGTACTTCAGCATCGCCTCGCGGAACGGGATCCGCGGGAAGGGGGAGGTGACATGGCGGCCGTTCCCGAACTCCTCGAACAGCTCCGTCATCAGCTGCTCGATCGGCTGGAACACGTCCTCCTGCTCGACAAAGGACATCTCGACGTCGAGCTGGTAGAACTCGCCCGGCGAACGGTCCGCGCGCGCGTCCTCGTCGCGGAAACAGGGCGCGATCTGGAAGTAGCGGTCGAAGCCGGAGATCATCAGCAGCTGCTTGAACTGCTGCGGGGCCTGCGGAAGGGCGTAGAACCTGCCCGGGTGCAGCCGGGACGGGACGACGAAGTCGCGGGCGCCCTCGGGGGAGGTGGCGGTGAGGATCGGGGTCGCCAGCTCGTTGAAGCCGAGGGCCGTCATCTTGTTGCGGATCGCGGCGATGACCGCCGTACGCAGCATGATGTTGCGGTGCATGCGCTCGCGGCGCAGGTCCAGGAAGCGGTACTCCAGGCGCCGCTCCTCGTTCACCCCGTCCTCGGTGTTGATCGTGAAGGGCAGCGGGGCGGCGGCGCCGAGCAGCTCGACCTCGCTCACCTCGACCTCGACCTCGCCGGTCGGCAGGTCCGGGTTGATGTTCTCGGCGCCGCGCGAGACGACCTTGCCGTCGACGCGGACGGTCGACTCCTTGGAGAGCTTGTCCAGCGCCTCGTACGCGGCCGTGCCGGGGCGGGCGACCAGCTGCGTGATGCCGTAGTGATCGCGCAGATCGATGAAGAGGATGCCGCCCAGGTCGCGCCGATTGTGCAGCCAGCCGCTCAGCCGGACGTCACTGCCGACGTCAGAGGCGCGGAGCTCGCCGCAGGTGTGGGACCTGTACCGATGCATCGTCGTTCATCCAGTCTTCGCGGATCGGGGTCTGTGTGTCACGGCCTGTATGTCACGGCCTGTGTTGTCACGGTCTGTGTTTCACGTGAAACACAGACCCAAGCGTACCGGGGAGCCAAAGCCCGCCTCCCCACCATTACGGGCCGGTCACGACCATTACGGGGCGGTCACGGTCTGATGCCCTGAAGGATGGCCTTTTCACCTTCAGTGGCTATTCACGATCACCTCTTCCTACAGTGTCCCAATGCGCACTGGTGAGCCCCTGCCCGCCGTGGGGGACGTCCTGGCCGCCCTCGCGACCGGCCTGTGGCGTTGGGACAACGCGGCCGAACTGGTCACTCTGGATGCCGAGGCCGCACGGCTGCTCGGACTGCCCGCCGAGCCGATAACACTGTCGGAGGCCGGCGCCCGCGCCCGCTTCCATCCGGTCGACTGGAACGAGGTCAAACCGGTCGTCCAGCTCGCCGCCTCCGAGGGCACCATCGCCGAACTCCGGATGCGGGTCATGGACGGTCAGGGGCGCGTACTGCGTACGGTACGCAGCCGCTCCAAGCCGTCGTACGACCAGGAATCGCGCTCCTACCAGCTGGTCGGCACCCTTCAGGAGGTCTCGGAGCCACCGCCGGGCGCCGCCGCCCGCACGCCTGTCACCGGCGACTGGCGCCGCTCCCGCGAGGCGTTCCTGCTGGACGCCGGGCGCGCACTGGCAGAGGCCCGGTCCACGGAGGAGGTGCTGCGGGTCGCGGCCGGCCTGTCGATGCCCGGCTTCTCACCGGACGGCCTGGCCGTCTACGGCACGCAGGGCGACCGGCTGACGCTCATCGGCCACCACGGGCACCAGTCCGACGACGAGGGACCGTCCTCCGCGATGTCCGTGGACACGGACCATCCGGCCGCGGAGGTCGTACGCACCGGCCGTGCCGTCTATCTCTCCTCCCCGAAGGACTACCGGAAACGCTTCCCCGCCTGGTGGCCGCTCGCCCAGGGTTTCGGCCGGCAGTCGTGGGCATTTCTGCCGCTCGTCGTCGCCGGCCGCACGATCGGCGCGTGGATGGCGGCCTTCACCTACCGCGTCTCCTTCACGCCCGACGAACGCTCCGTCCTGACGACCGTGGCCCGCATGCTCGCGCAGGCCCTCTCGCGCGCCGGTGCCGCCGAGTCCGAGCGCGAGCTGACCGACGGCCTCCAGCGCTCGATGCTGCCCAACCTGGGGCCACAGATCCCGGGCATGAGCATGGCCGCACGGTACGTGCCCACCGGCGGCGGCCTCCAGGTCGGGGGCGACTGGTACGACATGATCCCGCTCCCCGGAGGGACCTCCCCGGCCAAGCCCGGGGGAGGCAGATTCGCCCTCGTCATCGGCGACGTCCAGGGCCATGACGTACGCGCCGCCGGGTTGATGGGCCAGCTGCGGATCGCGCTCAGGGCGTACGCCTCCGAAGGGCACCGACCGGACGCCGTACTGTCGCGCGCCTCGCGGTTCCTGTACGGGATGACGTCCGACGAGGAGGCCGCCGACCTGCGCTTCGCGACCTGCCTGTACGTGGAGGTCGACCCCGCGACCGGCGTACTGGACATCGCCCGCGCCGGGCACCCTGACCCGGCGATCCGGATGGCCGACGGGACGGTGCTGACCCGGCCGACCGCGGGCGGGCTGCCGCTCGGCATCGACCCGGACGCGGACTATCCGACGACCCGGCTCGCCCTGGAACCCGGCGAGACCATGCTGATCTGCACGGACGGGCTCATCGAAACCGGCGGGCACGACCTCGACACCGGCTGGCTCAGGATCCGCAAGATCCTGGAGAGCCATGACGGCGAGAAGAGCGACTTGGAGGCGCTGGCCGACGCACTGGTCCAGGCCGTGCACGGACCCTCCTCGCACCACACGACCGGGCCCCTGGTGGACCGCCGCGAGGACGACATCGCCGTCCTGCTGCTGTGCCGGCAGGGTGAGGGCTGCGGCTGCGGCGACCAGCTGGCAACACCGACGTCCGTACGCCGCACCGTACTGACCGTCGCACAGGACGAGCCCGAGCGGGTCGCGGGCACCCGCCAGCAACTGAGAGAGCTGCTGCACGACTGGGCCTCCGAGGACCAGGTCGACTCGGCGGTGCTGCTGGCCTCGGAGATGGTCACGAACGTACTCGTGCACACGGATGCCGACGCGCTGCTCGTCGCCGAGATGACGGGCGAAGCGGGCTCCCGCCGGATCCGGGTCGAGGTCACCGACTGCAGCGACGCCCTGCCGCACAAGCGTCAGCCCGGAGAACTGGCGTCCTCCGGGCGGGGTTTGATGCTCATGGAGCTGCTCTCGGACGCGTGGGGAGTGGACCCGCGGGGCGAGGGCAAGAGCATCTGGTTCGAGCTGTACGAGCCGGACGGCGCCGGGGATCCCGAGACGATCACCGGCACGTGATCACAGGTACTGGCCGTCGTCGGCGCCTGTCGCCGACACCGGCCGCACCTTGACCGCGACGACGTTGGAACAGTTGACCAGCACGGTCCCACTGTCGACGCCGTCACGGCCGTTCTGCTCGAAGCGCAGGGTGTGCCCCTGCTCCAGCGCCAGGGTCACGCTGTCCACCGCCGACTCCAGCGACTCGAAGTCACGGCTCCTGACGGCCAGCGGCTCCCCGACGACGGGGTGGAACACCAAGTGGAACTCCGGATTCTCCTGCGCCATGCCCCTAGCCCTTCCGTCCGTCAGAGACCGCCCTCGGCCATCCCGTGCACGGCCGGAATCGTACCCAGTCGCCCCTTCTGGAAGTCCTCGAACGCCTGCTGAAGCTCCTCGCGGGTGTTCATCACGAACGGCCCGTAGTGCGCCATCGGCTCACGGATCGGCTGCCCGCCCAGGAGAGCGACCTCCAGGTCCGGGGTGTGGGAGTCCTGCGTCTCGTCCGCGCGGATGGTCAGCGAGGAGCCGGTGCCGAAGACCGCGGTCTGGCCGCTGTGGATGGGCCGACGGTCCGTACCGACACTGCCGCGCCCGGCGAGGACGTACGCCAGACCGTTGAAGTCCTCGCGCCAGGGCAGCGTGAGCTCGGCGCCGGGCGCCACCGTCGCGTGGATCATGGTGATCGGCGTGTGCGTGATACCGGGACCCTGGTGACCGTCCAGCTCACCGGCGATCACACGCAGCAGCGCGCCGCCGTCGGGGGTGGTGAGGAGCTGCACCTGGCCACCACGGATGTCCTGGTAGCGCGGGGCCATCATCTTGTCCCTGGCAGGCAGGTTCACCCACAGCTGCAAGCCGTGGAACAGCCCGCCGGACATGACCAGCGACTCCGGCGGGGCCTCGATGTGCAGGAGCCCCGAACCCGCCGTCATCCACTGGGTGTCGCCGTTGGTGATGGTGCCGCCACCACCGTTGGAGTCCTGGTGGTCGAAGATCCCGTCGATGATGTACGTGACGGTCTCGAAGCCTCTGTGCGGGTGCCACGGGGTCCCCTTCGGCTCCCCTGGCGCGTACTCCACCTCGCCCATCTGGTCCATCATGATGAACGGGTCGAGGTACTTGTAGTTGATCCCGGCGAACGCACGGCGGACCGGGAAGCCCTCGCCCTCGAAACCGCTCGGCGCGGTGGTGACGGCGAGTACGGGACGCGCCACGGCCTCGGCCGGCGCCACCACACGGGGCAGCGTCAGCGGGTTCTCGACGGTCACTGCAGGCATGTCGGTACCTCCTTGTGTTCCGAGATTAGTTGATTTTTGAACTTCCTGCCACCCGGAACAGAGAACGCCCGGAGGGAATTCCCTCCGGGCGCGCACGGTGTCGGGGCACGTCAGCCGTACATTCGACGCATCGCGAAGTCGACCATCTGCTCGACCGCCTTCGCGTCGAAGACCATACGGTGCTCGCCCTCCATGTCGAGGACGAAGCCGTAGCCGGTGGGAAGCAGGTCGATCACCTCGGCGCCGGTGATCACGAAGTACTTGGACTCCTTGCCTGCGTACCGGCGCAGCTCCTTGAGCGAGGTGAACATCGGGATCACGGGCTGCTGGGTGTTGTGCAGCGCCAGGAAGCCGGGGTTGTCACCGCGCGGGCAGTAGACCTTGGACGTGGCGAAGACCTGCTGGAAGTCCTCGGCGGAGATCGCCCCTGTGGTGAACGCGCGCACCGCGTCCGCGAGCGAGGGCGGCGACGGCTCCGGGTACAGCGGCCCGCTCTGCTGGCCGTACCCACCGGGCTGCGGCGGCGGCTGAGGCTGCGCGTACTGCTGCTGGCCGGGGCCCGCGGTCTGGTCGTAGCCGTACATGGGGGTCAGAGTAGCCGGTTGCCTCCGGCGGTTGGGCGGCTGCGGGTTGGTTGTGGCTGGTCGCGCAGTTCCCCGCGGGGTGCCTCCGGCGGTTGGGCGGGTGCGGGTGCGTGGTGGTTGCTCGCGCCGTTCCCCGCGCCCCTGGGGTCCGTGGGTGGGTCGGGGCCGTGGGCCGGTGCGTCAGCCCGTCGCAGGCCGGGCATACGGCCCTGGACTGGTACACGGTCCTGGTTTCCCGAGACAGAACCTAAGCGACGGGCATACGACGCACCGGCCCACGGCCCCTCCCGCCGGTGGGAGGCTGCGGGCACGTGGGGGCTGGTGAGCATGGTGGCGGGCGGTTCCGGGAGCGCCCCGTCAGGGGCGCGGGGCTGTATCAATGTGCGGTTCCGCCGCGTGGGCGCGATCAGCCACGGCGGACCGCAGTAAGAAAACGAATCCAACCCCTACAAATCAACCCAACCCGAACCCGGAGGGTTAACTCACACTTGAGCCGCTAGGGGTTGATTCTTATTACCCACGGGTAGCATCATCGGTGACTACTTGCTGGTACACGAACGAGGTATGAGGAATCACCACCTCACCCGATCCCTTAACGGAGCCGTCGCCATGGGGCACTACAAGTCGAATCTCCGCGACATCGAGTTCAACCTCTTCGAGGTGCTCGGGCGCGACAAGCTGTACGGCAGCGGCCCGTTCGCGGAGATGGACACCGAGACCGCCAAGAGCATCCTCGAGGAGCTGACCCGGCTTTCGGAGAACGAGCTGGCGGAGTCCTTCGCGGACGCGGACCGCAACCCGCCGGTCTTCGACCCGGAGACCAACACCGCGCCCGTACCGGACAGCTTCAAGAAGAGCTACAAGGCCTTCATGGACTCCGAGTACTGGCGGCTCGGCCTGCCCGAGGAGATCGGCGGCACGACCGCCCCGCCGTCCCTGATCTGGTCGTACGCGGAGCTGATCCTGGGCGCGAACCCGGCGGTCTGGATGTACTCCTCCGGCCCGGCGTTCGCCCGCATCCTCTTCGAGGAGGGCACGGAGCAGCAGAAGCACATCGCCCAGATAGCCGTGGACAGGACCTGGGGCTCGACGATGGTGCTCACCGAGCCCGATGCGGGCTCGGACGTGGGCGCCGGGCGCACCAAGGCGGTTCAGCAGGAGGACGGCTCCTGGCACATCGAGGGCGTGAAGCGCTTCATCACTTCCGGTGAGCACGACATGGAGGAGAACATCCTTCACTATGTGCTCGCGCGGCCGGAAGGTGCCGGTCCCGGCACCAAGGGGCTGTCCCTCTTCCTCGTACCGAAGTACCTCTTCGACTTCGAGACCGGCGAGCTGGGCGAAAGGAATGGCGTCTACGCCACCAACGTCGAGCACAAGATGGGGCTCAAGGCCTCCAACACTTGCGAGATGACGTTCGGCGACCGCCACCCCGCCAAGGGCTGGCTGATCGGTGACAAGCACGACGGCATCCGTCAGATGTTCCGGATCATCGAGTTCGCCCGGATGATGGTCGGCACGAAGGCGATCTCGACGCTGTCGACGGGTTACCTGAACGCCCTTGAGTACGCCAAGGAGCGCGTCCAGGGCCCGGACCTCGCGAACTTCATGGACAAGACCGCCCCCAAGGTCACCATCACGCACCACCCGGACGTCCGCCGCTCGCTGATGACGCAGAAGGCGTACGCGGAGGGCATGCGCGCCCTCGTCATGTACACCGCGTCGATCCAGGACGAGATCATGGTCAAGGAGGCCGCGGGCGAGGACACCGCCGCCCTCGAGGCCCTGAACGACCTGCTCCTGCCGATCGTCAAGGGCTACGGCTCCGAGAAGGGGTACGAGCAGCTCGCGCAGTCCCTGCAGACCTTCGGCGGCTCCGGCTTCTTGCAGGAGTACCCGATCGAGCAGTACATCCGGGACGCCAAGATCGACACCCTCTACGAGGGCACCACCGCGATCCAGGGCCAGGACTTCTTCTTCCGGAAGATCGTCCGCAACCAGGGCGCGGCGCTGAACTCGCTCGCCGAGGACATCAAGAAGTTCCTGGCGCTCGGCACGGGCGGCGAGGAGCTGTCGGCTGCCCGCGAGCAGCTCGCCAAGGCGGCCGTCGAGCTGGAAGCCATCGTCGGCCTGATGCTCACGGACCTCGCAGCGACGGAGCAGGACGTCAAGAACATCTACAAGGTCGGGCTCAACACCACCCGCCTGCTGATGGCCTCCGGTGATGTGGTCGTCGGCTACCTGCTGCTGAAGGGTGCCGCGGTCGCCGCCGAGAAGCTGGAGACAGCGCCGGCCAAGGACAAGGCCTTCTACACCGGCAAGATCGCCGCGGCGAAGTTCTTCGCGGCGAACGTCCTGCCGGGCGTCACCGGTGCGCGCAAGCTCGCCGAGGGCACCGACCTGGAGCTGATGGAGCTCGACGAAGCGGCCTTCTAGGAACGCTTCAGTACGCTTCCGTACATACGAGGCGGCCTTTCCAGGAGCGCCTGGATACATACCGGAGCCGTACCGGAAAGTGACCTTCCGGTCAGCGTCCCCCTCCACAGACCCCTTACGAGGGCCCGTTCCCCATCGCCGGGAGCGGGCCCTCGTACGTCGTTAAGGTGAACCCATGAGCACACCCCCACGCTTCGATCGCGGCCATACCGACGACCTCATGTCCTTCCTGACGGCAAGCCCGTCCCCGTACCACGCGGTGGCGAACGCGGCCGAGCGGCTGGAGAAGGCCGGCTTCCGGCAGGTCGTCGAGACGGACGCGTGGGAGGGGGCGCACGGCGGGAAGTACGTGGTGCGCGGGGGCGCGATCGTGGCCTGGTTCGTGCCCGAGGGCGCCGAGCCGCACACGCCCTTCCGGATCGTCGGGGCGCACACCGACTCCCCCAACCTGCGCGTGAAGCCGCGGCCGGACAGCGGAGCGCACGGCTGGCGCCAGGTCGCGGTCGAGATCTACGGCGGCCCGCTGCTCAACTCCTGGCTGGACCGCGACCTGGGCCTGGCCGGCCGGCTCTCGCTGCGCGACGGCACGGCCCGCCTGGTGAACATCGACCGCGCCCTGCTGCGAGTCCCCCAGCTCGCCATCCACCTGGACCGATCGGTCACCTCCGAGGGCCTCAAGCTCGACAAGCAGCGGCATCTGCAGCCGATCTGGGGCCTCGGCAACGACGTACGCGACGGGGATCTGATCCGTTTCCTGGAGCACGAGTCGGGGCTTGCCGAGGGCGAGGTCACCGGCTGGGACCTGATGACGCACTCCATCGAGCCGCCGTCGTACCTGGGCCGGGACAGGGAGCTGCTCGCGGGCCCGCGTATGGACAACCTCCTGTCCGTGCACGCCGGTACGGCCGCGCTGGCGGCCGTCGCGACCTGCGACGCGGCCCTCCCGTACATCCCGGTGCTCGTGGCTTTCGACCACGAGGAGAACGGCTCGCAGTCGGACACGGGGGCGGACGGTCCGCTGCTCGGAAGTGTGCTGGAGCGTTCGGTGTTCGCGCGCGGCGGTACGTACGAGGACCGGGCACGCGCCTTCGCCGGCACGGTCTGCCTCTCCTCCGACACGGGCCACGCCGTCCACCCGAACTACGCCGAGCGCCACGACCCGACGCATCACCCGCGCGCGGGCGGCGGCCCCATCCTCAAAGTCAACGTCAACAACCGCTACGCCACGGACGGTTCAGGCCGCGCGGTCTTCGCCGCCGCCTGCGAGAAGGCCGCCGTACCCTTCCAGTCCTTCGTCTCCAACAACTCGATGCCCTGCGGCACGACCATCGGCCCCATCACCGCCGCCCGCCACGGCATCAAGACGGTCGACATCGGCGTGGCCATCCTCTCCATGCACAGCGCCCGCGAACTGTGCGCCACCGAGGACCCGTTCCTGCTGGCGAACGCGCTGGTGGCGTTCCTGGAGGGCTAGTTCAGGATTGGTTCTCCGCAAGCTTCCGCATGAAGTGAGTGCTCGCCTCCGCATGGCCGGTCCGGCGGAGGGTACCCGGCCCGGGTCCGCAACAGCCGTTGAAGACGGACAGCACAGGGAGGCCGGACTCATGGGTCTTGGTGGTTGCATCATTCTGATCGCGGTGGGGGCCATCCTCACGTTCGCGACCGACTGGGACATGCAGGGAGTCAACCTCGACCTGGTCGGAATCATCCTGATCGTCGTCGGCCTGATCGGCGTCGCGACGTTCAGCAGCGTCGCCAGGCGCCGGCGCGTGGTGGTACCGCCCACAACACCGGTGATCGACGAGGAACGGCACCACAGTCGCCGGGATGGATACAGCGACGGTTACGGCGTCTGATCGCCACTCCCTCGGGTGGCAGCCGGTCGCTCATGACCTCGCGGGGAGTCGTACGGGCAGGTCGAACCACACCGCCTTGCCCTCTGGGTGCGTCTGCCCGCCGTACGGGATGTCAGGGCCGTGCCCCCAGTGGCCCTCCGTGAGCGCGTCCACCAGATACAGGCTCGGCATGGCCAACGAGCGGGAAAAGGGCTGGTGGGAGGAGTACCGAAGTGCCCTGGCTACCAAGGCACTCGACCTGGCCGAGTTGGAGCACCACGCGTCATACGTCCGCACTTTTCAGGTCGTGCACATTCCGGGAGTGCTCCAGACCGAGGAGCACGTACGCGCGGCCTTGGCGTTCGTGGAGCCGGGTTATCCGGAAGGCGTCCGACGCTGGCAGAAGTCGTCGTTCTCCGCGGGCGACTCCGACAACGACTGCCTGGAGATAGCTGCCGCTCCTCTCCCGACCCTCCATCTCCGCGAAAGCGACACCCCAGCCACGATTCTCTCGCCCACCCGCACCGCCCTCCACGCCCTGCTCACGGCAGTGAAAAGCACCACCGCGCCCGGCCCCTCCGTGTGAAGGGGCCGGGCGCGGTGATGTCCCCTCGGTGACGGGTCAGGTCAGTGCGTGCCCCGTAGTCGCGTCCACATGGTCCGGTACCTCGTCGTGGCGGTCGCCGACGGTGGAGGTGCCGGTCGGTTCCAGGACGAGGATCTCGGTGGGGACGGGAGCGTACGGCTTGTGCTCGGTGCCGCGCGGGACTGTGAAGACGGCGCCCTGGGGCAGGACGACCGTGCGCTCGCCGGCCGGCTCGCGCAGGGCGATGTGCAGCTCGCCGTTCAGGACCAGGAAGAACTCGTCGGTGTGGTCGTGGACGTGCCAGAGGTGCTCGCCCTCGACCTTGGCCACGCGGACGTCGTAGTCGTTGACGGCTGTGACGATGCGCGGACTCCACCGCTGGGTGAACGAGGCCAGGGCGGCGGACAGAGAGACAGGTTCCGTGGGTGAGCTCATACCGGCCATCGTCGTCGATGACGCACGGCCCGGACGAGTGCTAGGAATCGCACATGCCGCAAGGATCCTCGCACCGCGTACGCCAAGCACACGGAGCACATCGTCCACACCGGGTCGCCGTGCTCGTTGACGAGGGCACCAACCCCTTCGAGGTCGGTGTCGCCACCGAACTGTTCGGACTGCCACGGCCCGAACTCGGTCTGCCCGGGCCGCTGTACGAGGTGACGCTGTGCGCGCCCACCCCCGAGGTGCGGATGAACCACGGCTTCTTCACCGTGACCGGAGTGCGCGGCCTGGACGCCGTGGACACCGCGGACACCCTCGTCGTACCGGGGCGGCCCGACAACGTCGTGCCGCGAACCGCCGCCGTGCTGGACGCCGTGCGACGCACCCACGCGCGCGGGGCCCGCGTCATGAGCCTGTGCACCGGCAGCTTCGCGCTCGCCGAGGCCGGTCTGCTCGACGGCCGCCGGGCCACGACGCACTGGATGTGGACCGCCGCCTTCCACGAGCTGCACCCGAGGGTTCGGCTGGAGCCCGACGTCCTCTTCGTCGACGAGGGCGACATCCTGACGGCCGCGGGCAGCGCGGCGGCTCTCGACCTCGGTCTGTACGTCATACGGCGTGATCACGGTGCCGAGATCGCCAACGCGGTGTCCCGCCGACTGGTGTTCGCCGCGCACCGGGACGGCGGGCAGCGGCAGTTCGTGGAGCGTCCGGTGCCGGACGTGCCCGACGAGTCGCTGGCGCCCCTGCTGGTGTGGGCACGGGAGCAGCTGGGGGAGCCGCTGACGGTCACGGACCTGGCGGCTTACGCGGCCGTCTCCCCCGCCACGCTGCACCGACGGTTCCGGGCCCAGCTCGGTACGACCCCGCTGGCCTGGCTGACGGGAGAGCGGGTGGCCCTCGCCTGTCGGCTGATCGAGCGGGGCGAGGAGCGGCTGGACGTGGTGGCGGCGAGGAGCGGGCTGGGAACGGCCGCGAACCTGCGGGCCCGGCTGCGACGCGAGACCGGGCTCAGTCCGTCGGCCTACCGACGGCGTTTCGGACCGGCCGCCGGGGAAGTGCTGAGGACATGAGATTCCTCGTACGCGACCGGCTTCTCGGCATCGGTGACGACTACTGGATCGAGGACGAGCACGGCCGGAAGGCCTTCCTCGTCGACGGCAAGGCGATGCGGCTGCGGGACACCTTCGAGCTGAAGGATCCGCAGGGGCGGGTGCTGATCGACATCCACAAGAAGATGCTCGCCCTGCGGGACACGATGGTCATCGAGCGGGGTGGCGAGCCCCTGGCGACCATCCGCCGCAAGCGGCTCTCGCTCCTGCGCAACCACTACCGCGTGGCCCTCGCCGACGGCACCGAGCTCGACGTCAGCGGCAAGATCCTCGACCGGGAGTTCGTCGTCGAGTACGACGGGGAGATGCTGGCCCACATCTCGCGGCGGTGGCTGCGGGTGCGGGAGACATACGGCGTGGACGTCGTGCGGGAGGACGCGGACCCGGCGCTGCTGATCGCGGTGACGGTGTGCGTGATCCACCTGGCGGACAAGGAGCGGGAATCAGACTGATTTCCGTATCTTTCGAGATGTACGCGTAATGACCACCATCCCGGAAATCGCCCCTTACAGAGGACACATGGGGCATACGGGGGGCGTCATGACTTCGCATACGGGTAGGGGGGACAGTAGTGCCGCCGGACAGCCGGAACGTCCGCGGATGACCGCGAGGGACTGGCGGACCTGCGGCGGCTGCATCGTGTTCCTCGTCCTCATCGCGGGGCTCGTCTGGCTGGGCGCCACGGGGTGCGAGCCCGGTGACGCCGAGCCGGGTGACCGCTGCTACGACGTCGGCGAGACCGTGACGAGTTCGGCCGGCGAGACACTCGTCTGCCGATAGCCCGCCCCGCGCCGGGAGCGGGCCCCGTGCGGCGACATCAGCGCCAGGGCGCAGCCGACCCCAGCACCCGGTCCTTCAGCACCGGGAACTGCTCCCGCGTCGCGCCCACCTTCGCCGGGTCGAAGTCCATGGTGAGGATCTCCTCGTCGGGCCCGGCCTCCGCCAGCACCTCACCCCACGGATCCACCACGATCGAGTGACCGGCCTGCGGAACACCCGCATGCGTCCCGGCCGTTCCACACGCCAGCACGAACGCCTGGTTCTCCACCGCCCGCGCCTGAGCCAGCAGCGTCCAGTGCGCCCGGCGGCGCTCCGGCCAGCCCGCGGGGACGACCAGGGTCTCGGCACCGGCGTCGACCAGACCGCGGAAGAGTTCGGGGAAACGGAGGTCATAGCAGGTGGCCATGCCGAGCGTGGTCCCGGGCAGGCGGACCGTCACCAGGTCCCGCCCCGCGCCCATCAGCACGGCCTCGCCCTTATCGAAGCCGAAGCGGTGGATCTTGCGGTAGGCGGCGGCCAGGTCACCGGAGGGTGAGAAGAGGAGGGAGGTGTTGTAGAGGGGTCCGTCAGGGTCCCGCTCGGGAATCGAGCCCGCGTGCAGCCATACGCCCGCGTCGCTCGCCGCCTTCGCCATGACTTCGTACGTCGGCCCTTCGAGCGGCTCGGCCTCGCGCCCGAACTCCTCGAAGGCGAACGCCCCCGTGGTCCACAGCTCCGGCAGGACGACGAGATCGGCATCGGCCTGATCCCGTACCAGCGAGGCCACGCGCCGCCGACGCGATTCGACCGATTCACCCTCATTCACGGCGATCTGCATCAAAGAGGCGCGCACACTACCACCGTCCTGGCATTCGACCCGCGAAACGGGCCTACGATCGTCACACGAAAGCACTCCGGGGTGCCTTGCAGCAGCGTAACTTAGCGGTCCAAGACACCCATGCCCGCGCACGAACCGCCCGAGGGGTCCCGTGAGTCTCCATCCCAGCCTTCAGACCTATGCCGACGCCTGGACCCACTCAGTGGAAGCGATATCCGAGCTGGTGTCGCCGCTCGTGGAGGGTGAGTGGAACCGGCGGACCCCCTGCCCGGGCTGGTCAGTCCGTGATGTGGTCTCGCATGTGATCGGTATGGACTGCGAGATGCTCGGCGACCCCCGCCCGATCCACACGCTGCCGCGCGATCTGTACCACGTGTCGAACGAGCACCAGCGGTACATGGAGATGCAGGTCGACGTACGCCGTCACCACACGGCGCCGGAGATGACGTCGGAGCTGGAGTACACGATCATCCGCCGCAACCGGCAGCTGCGGAACGAGTCGCGCGGGCCCGACGCCAAGGTACGCGGTCCGCTGGGCACGGAGATCACCCTCGAACAGTCCATGCGGTACCGGGCGTTCGACGTCTGGGTACACGAGCAGGACCTGCGCACCGCGCTCGGCCGGCCGGGCAATCTGGACTCGCCGGGTGCGTACATCGTGCGGGACGAGCTGCTCGCCGTACTGCCGAGAGTCGTCGCCAAGGAAGCGGGCGCGCCCGCGAACTCCGCGATCGTCTTCGACGTGCACGGACCGGTCGACTTCCTGCGCACGGTCCGCGTCGACGCCGAGGGCCACGGCACGATAGACGGTGCTCCCTCGCTCGGTCCGGCGGCCACCCTCACGCTCGACTGGGAGACGTACTTCCGGCTGGCCTGCGGCAGGGCCACCGTCGACTCGGTGGCCGACCGCATCAAGACGGAGGGCGATCCGGAGCTGGCGGCGGCGATCCTGCGGCACTTCGTGGTCACGCAGTAGTGCACCAGGGGTTGGGCCCCGGCGGGCGCGGAGGTGTTCGCCTCACGCCCCGCCGTGGGAGGCCCGCCATCGTACGGTCGCGCTCAGCGGCCAGTGCTCAGCGGTCCTCGGTGATGCTGGTCGCGACACCGTCGGTGATCCTGACCTTGGCGGACACACCCTTCTTGGCGGCGGCCTCCAGCTCGGCCGGCGTGCACAGCGACATCTCGGCGGACCCCGGGCTTCCGCAGATGGTGCCCGCGCCGTAGACCAGGGTGTCGTCGGCAATGTAGAACGCCTGCTCGACGCCCTTCATGCCGGACACCGTGTACTTGCCCGGCGCGAGGTAGCTGACGTTGCCGAGCCAGGTCCCGTTGACGCCGTCGGTGATGCCGTTCTGAGCGTCGTGCCGTTCGCGGACCACGGTGGCGATGCCGTCCTTCATCGTCACGTCGGCGGTGACGGCCTTCTTCTTGGTGGCGGTCTCCAGCTCGTCGAGCGTGCACTGCGGACGCGCCTCGGACCGCGGGCTGCCGCACACCTGGCCCGCGCCGTACACGAGGGTGTTCTCGGCGGTGAAGAACGCCTGCTGGACCTTGCCCGGGACCTTCACCATGTACTTGCCCGGGGCGAGGTAGCTGACCGTGCCGTTCTTGAACGTCCCGCTGACCCCCGACTTGGAGTCCGACGTGTCGTTCGCGACCGCGGCCGAGTCCGCCGAGTCCTGCTGACCCGACGACGAGTCCTGCTGCCCCGACGACTTGGAGGTCCCCGACGACTGGGAGGTCTTGGAGGACTTGGACGACGAGCTGCCGGAGGAGGACGAGGAGTCGTTCTGACATGCCGTCATCAGTAACCCGGCGGTGGTGATCGTGGCGGTGACGACGAAGGCCTTGCGCAGGTTGCGGTTCATCATGGAAAACCCTTCCTGAGGCGAGGAGTTGCGGGACCTGTTGGGGCATCGGCGCGCTTTCGCCGTTTCCCGCTGTGTGATCACTATGAGGACCCGACGGCCCCTCAGGCCACGCTCGTCCCCGCTTCACGACACCGTTGTCACGCGGCCATGACAGAGCAACACCTCGGATGCGAAGGCCAGTTACGAAGAACCGCGCTGTGTCACGCGGCACGTGCACCGGTCACGCAGGCACATGCACCGTCTCCACCCGACTCGCGACCAGCCGTTCACGCTCGCGGCGGGCCGCCTGGCGGCGCAGGCGGAGGATCTGGCCGAGGCCGAGCGCCTGGAGCACGAACACCGCGGAGAAGGCGATGCCGTAGTCGTCACCGGTGGCGTCCAGCAGCGCGCCGATCGCGAACAGCGTCGTCATCGAGGCGACGAAACCGCCCATGTTGGTGATTCCGGAGGCCGTGCCCTGACGCTCGGGCGGGTTCGCGGGCCGTGCGAAGTCGAAGCCGATCATCGAGGCGGGGCCGCAGGCGCCGAGCACCGTGCAGAGCACGATCAGCAGCCACATCGGGGCGTGGTCGGCAGGGTAAGCAAGCGTGGCAGCCCAGACGGCCGCCGTCGACAGCACCGTGCCGAGCGCCAGCGGAAGCCGTGCCGCGTGGTGCCGGGCGACGATCTGCCCGTACACCAGACCGATGGCCATGTTGGAGAGCACGACCAGCGTCAGCAGCTCACCGGCTGTCGCCCGCGAAAGACCCTGCGCCTCGACGAGGAACGGCAGGCCCCACAGCAGCAGGAACACCATCGCCGGGAACTGCGTGGTGAAGTGCACCCAGAGCCCGAGCCGCGTCCCGGGCTCCCGCCAGGACGCGGCGATCTGCCGGCGCACATACGCGGCGCCGTAGTGCGGGAACGGCTCCGGCTCGTGTCCCTCGGGGTGGTCCTTGAGGAACAGCAGCATGAGTATGAGGACGAGGACGCCCGCGAGCGAGCTGCCCGCGAAGGCCGCGGTCCAGCCGACGCCGTGCAGCAGCCGGGCCAGGACGAGCGTCGAGACGAGGTTGCCCGCCATGCCCACCAGGCCCGCCATCTGCGCGACCATCGGGCCGCGCCGGGCCGGGAACCAGCGTGTGCCGAGCCGCAGCACGCTGATGAACGTCATCGCGTCACCGCAGCCGAGCAGCGCGCGAGCGGCCAGTGCCATCCCGTACGAGGGCGAGAAGGCGAAGCCCAGCTGACCTGCCGTGAACAGGACTACGCCGATGGTCAGCACCTTCTTGGTGCCGAGCCGGTCCACCAGCAGGCCGACGGGTATCTGCATGCCCGCGTAGACGAGGAGCTGGAGGATCGAGAAGGTGGACAGGGCGGAGGCGCCCACGTCGAAGCGGTCGGCGGCGTCAAGACCGGCCACCCCCAGGGACGTACGGAAGATGACCGCGACGAAGTAGACGGCGACGCCGACGGACCAGACGAGGACGGCGCGACGGCCGCCGGGCGGATCGCCGGGGAGGGCCGCGGTCGTGGAGCGTCCCCCAGCGGTCATCGGACCTCACCCCGGGCGAGGTTGGAGAACCAGCTGACATGCCGGTGGACCAGGTCGACGGCCGCCTCCGCGTCGCCGGAGCGCAGCGCTTCGAGGATCTCGCGGTGTTCGGTGAGCGTCTTGGTGACGCGGTCGGGGTGGGCGTGCATGACGGCGACGCCCATGCGCAACTGCCGGTCGCGGAGCTGGTCGTAGAGCCGCGAGAGGATGGCGTTCCCCCCGCTGCGGACGATCTCGGCGTGGAAGCAGCGGTCGGTGACGGCGGCTGCCGCCAGGTCGCCGGCCTCGGCCTGCTTCCGCTGCTTCTCGAGGAGTTCCGTGAGGCGCTCGATGAGCGCGGGCGAGGCCGGTACCGCCTTGCGGATCGCGTGCTCCTCGACGAGTTGCCGGGTCTCCACCACGTCGGCGATCTCCTGCGCGGAGACGGGCAGGACCAGCGCACCCTTCTTCGGGTACAGCTTGATCAGCCCCTCGACCTCGAGCTTCAGCAGCGCCTCGCGAACAGGGGTTCGTGACACCCCGACCGCCTCGGCCAGCTCGCCCTCGGTGAGCAGCGTCCCGCCCTCGTACCGGCGCTCCAGGACGCCCTGCTTGACGTGGGCGTAGACGCGTTCGGCGGCGGGGGGTTGTTTGGCGGGTGGCTGCTGGGCGGGTCCGGACGCGGTTTCGGTCGAGGTCGGAGAAGGCGCTGCAGGCATGCGCACAGCATAGATACAACACGTACGCATCGTCGTGGGCCGTCCAGGATGCGGACGTGTGGCATTAATGAGGACCCCGCCTCACGAGCGGTACATCCATCTGTGCTACTTACGTGTCATACGTGTCGCAGGAGACGGCGACCCACTCAAGTAACCTCCCGCTCAGGGCATTTGAGGCACTCAACGCAATCGGGGTACTCGACTTGAAAACCGGCATTAAGAGCGTACGGTTCCGCAGAGCTGCCGCCGTGGTCATGACCACCGGAGCCATGCTCGCGACCGGCGCCCTCACCGCGGCGCCCGCGCAGGCCCTCACCGCGCCCACGATCGCCGCCAAGGGCGGCTACGTGATGAACAACGGCACGGCCAAGACGCTCTACACGAAGGCCGCGGACACCCGCCGCTCCACCGGCTCGACCACGAAGATCATGACCGCGAAGGTCGTGCTGTCGCAGCCGAACCTCAACCTGGACGCCAAGGTCACCATCCAGAAGGCGTACAGCGACTACATCGTCCAGAACAACTGGGCTTCGAACGCCAAGCTGATCGTCGGCGACAAGGTCACGGTCCGTCAGCTGCTGTACGGGCTGATGCTGCCGTCCGGCTGCGACGCCGCGTACGCGCTCGCCGACAAGTTCGGCTCCGGCACGACGCGGGCCGCCCGCGTGAAGTCGTTCATCGGCAAGATGAACAAGCAGGCCAAGGACCTCGGCCTGACGAACACCCACTTCGACTCGTTCGACGGCATCGGCAACGGCGCGAACTACTCCACGCCGCGCGACCTCACGAAGATCGCCAGCAGCGCGATGAAGAACTCCACGTTCCGCTCGATCGTCAAGACGAAGAAGTACACGGCGAAGACGACCACCAAGACCGGCGGCACCCGCACGATGGCGCCGTGGACGAACACGAACCCCCTCCTCGGCACCTACACCGGCGCCATCGGCGTCAAGACCGGCTCCGGCCCGGAGGCCAAGTACTGCCTGGTCTTCGCCGCCACCCGCAACGGCAAGACGGTCATCGGCACGGTGCTCGCCTCGACCTCGTCGGCCAACCGGGCGTCGGACGCGAAGAAGCTGATGGATTACGCGTTCAAGAAGTAGGCGTACATCCAGGGGAGTTGGACTGGCACTGCCAAGAGCTGCCATCCCTGTCCAACTCCCCTGCGGCTCTCCTTTCGCCTCTCACCCCTCGGCCTCAAGGCCCGCCCCGGACAACAGGACCAGGTCCAGGAGCCGATCCAGGTCCCGCTCACTGAGCTCACCGCCGGTCACCGCACCCAGCGCGAGCAACGCATCCTGCAGGCGCTCCGTCACGAGCGACACATGCGCCCGGCGCTTCCCTGCCAGTCGCTGGGCTACTGCAAGCACGCGCGGTGATGCCATGAGCCTGCGCACCACGTCCGGCACTTCAGGCTCCACCGCGCTCTCGCCGTCGCCGAGCAGGCCGATCTCCAGTCGAAAGCCGAGCGCGGCCGCCAACTGCTGCAACGCGGACAGCGTCGGATTGCCGCGGCCGTTCTCCAAGTTGGCGATGTACGGCACCGACAGGCCCGCGTCCACCGCCACGGAGGCGATCGTCCGCCCGGCCGCCTGCCGTCGGTTGCGGAGCATCCGCCCGAGTTCAACCTTGTCCAACCTGACCCCACTGACTATTCCTACAGAACACTCTTGAATTTAAGTATCTCAGGAAGATACTTTTCTCGGCGTGACCCCGTCCACGTCCGTGCTCCGGCACAGTAGCTTCCGCCTCCTGTGGGCCAGCAGCACCGTCTCCGGGCTGGGCTCATGGCTTCTCGTGGTCGCTCTGCCCTTCCACGTCTTCCAGCTCACCGGTTCACCGGCCGCGACGGGACTCACGTTGGCCCTGGAGGCACTGCCCGCGCTGCTGGTAGGCCCCTGGATCGGTACTCTCCTCGACCGCTGGAACCTGACCCGCGCCATGTGGCTGGCCGACCTCGCGAGCGCGGGTGCCGTAGCCCTGATCCTGCTGGCCGACAGCGCGGCAGACGTATGGCTGATCTATGTGGCCGTACTCGGTGAGAACCTGGCCACCACAGTCTTCCGACCCGCCGCCCGCGCGCTGACCCCGGCTGTCCTCGGCACCGGTCCGGAACTCGTCGCGGCGAACGCCCTCAACGCCCTTACCGGCAGCGCGCTCCGCCTGGCAGTGCCTCCACTCGGCGCCTTGCTGCTGGCGGGTCCCGGCATCACTTCGGTCCTGCTCGTCGACATCGCCAGCTATCTGATCTCGGCCGTCCTGATCGCCGGGGTGGGACGCCGCGTTCCCGCACCCAGAGCGCCCGAGGGCGAACGGAACACCTTGGTCGAGCTTCGCGCCGGCCTCACGCACGTCGTCCGAGCCCCTTCGCTGCGCGGCCCGCTGGCCGCCAACGGAGTGTTCCTGACCGCGAACGCAGCGCTGACCGTGCTCCTCGTCCCGTTCGTCACCGGGCATCTGAACGCGCCCGGATACACCGTCGGCTACCTGATCTCGGGGCTCGGCGCAGGCTTCGTCGTGGGCTCGGCGGTCAGCCGCCGCGTCATCGCCAGGTTCGGCACCCGGCACATACTGGGTGCGACTCAACTGGCCAACGGCGCGGCGTACTTCGCCCTGTTCAACGCACCGAACCTGCCGACCGCCATCGCGGCCGCAGCTCTGATCGGCTTACCCGGCAGCATCCTGCTCATCTCCGTGGAAACCCACATCCAGCGAACCGCCCCACCCGCCATGCTCGGCCGCATCAGCGCCCTGTTCTTCGCCGTGGACTCCCTCGCCGCCGTCGTCGGCGCACTGTGCGCACCGGCGCTCGTCACAGCTCTCGGCCTCACCCCGGCACTCAACACCATCAGCGCGCTCGCACTGGTCGCCGTGCCTGTCTTGGCTTCCAAGAAATCGAGGCAGGCATTCTCCGGCCGTGTCCCCGAAGGGCCCTGAGAGATTCTCGAGACCGTAACTGGAGTTTACGGTCTCAGCATTTCCGCAGGTGGAGAGTGGTGGCGAAAAGGTCTCCCGGCTCAGGGCCGGCACCTCATGGTGGACTGGATGAAAGACAACCACGCCTCCGGCGCAAGCCGGAGTATCGGGCCGTCGAGATCCTTGGAGTCGCGGACGGCTATGGTGCCGGGGATGTTGCGGGCGACTTCGACGCACTCACCGTGCGGGTCGCCGCTGCTGTACGTGGACTTCGCGAACTGGAACTCGGACACGTTGGCCTACATCTCCTTGCGGATGCTGTCGATGAGGCTGACGGAGTTGTGCTGCGCCAACCCCAGCCGCGTGATGCGATCGAAAATCGCGTCGTGGTGTGCGGCATCAGTCTCACTCTCCAGCCAGACCTTCGTCGACACGGTATCCGCCTGGACGACGTCCAGAGCACCGGGCTCGGCGAAGGAAACCAGGGTGAAGGCGCTGGTCATCCCGGGGTGAGCGCCCGCGATGAACGGGACGATCTGGACGCGTACGTTGGGCAGTTGAGCCGCATCGAGAAGGTGCTCCAACTGGGCGCGCATGACATCCCTTCCACCGACCAGCTGCCGCAGCGCACCTTCATGCAGCACTGCCCATAGGTGCAGCGGACGCTCACCGGTCAGCCTCGCCTGCCGCGCCATCCTCGCCTCGACGAAGGACTCGATCTCGGCGAGGTCCTGCCAGGCTCCGTTGCCGACGGCGAGGGCGCGGGCGTAGTCGGCGGTCTGCAAGAGGCCCGGAACGAAGGCGAGTTGCCAGGTGCGGAGCTCTGTAGCAATGTCCTCCAAAGCGACGTACTCGATCTGCGCCTTCAGATGCGGGTACTGGTTCCACCAACCTTTGGCCTTGCGGCGGTCCCGATCAGCCTTGGCCAGCGCCAATAGGCGGTCGATGCCCTTCGGATCGTCCTGCCCGTAGAGATGGCAGAGCGCCCGGACGTCCGGATCCCTCACGGGCACGAGACCACGCTCCATCTTCGCGACCTTGGCCACCGACGCCGACAGAGCCTCAGCCGCATGCGTCTGACGCATCCCGCACCCCTCGCGCATGCGCAGCAACTCCCCGCCAAGTCGGCGCGCCAGCACCGTCGACACAGACACACCGCGATCAGGGTTCCTGCCTGCCATATCGCGCTCCCTCCCGGCGAGTTGGTCACAGTCTGTGCCGTCACCGCACTGTGAGCAAGCAAGTTCGAGTAGAAATTTATGGCCTCCCGACTTGATGGCCTACTCGACTCGCCGCTACGGTCAGTGCTCAATCGCCCACCCAGCGACACCAGTTGGCGGAAGTGCACTGTGCTGCCCACTCCAGGGCTCGTACGGCAGAGCCACCTCCCCCCACCCATCTGACGGCCGCCCCGGGCATCCAGCCCCGCACAAGGAGGTGCACGCCCATGACCGGCTCCTGTGACCCGGACCGTCACGACGCCATCAGCTACATCCCGTATCCGCAGAACATCCCCGTCGCCCGCAGACGCGTCGCCCAGCTCGCAGTCGACTGGGGCCAACCCGGCGTAGCCGGCGACGCGGCGCTGCTGACAAGCGAGTTGTGCACCAACGCCCTGCTGTACGGGTGCCTGCACGACCGACTGTTCCGTGTGGAGACCTCACTCACCGCCAAGGTGCTCCGTATCGCCGTCACCGACCCGAAGGGCGAGCGGCTGCCGGAACCCCGTGCGGCGAACGACGGCGACCAGTTCGGGCGCGGGCTGCTCATCGTCCGTACGTTCTCCAGCCGATGGGCCGTGGAGAAGCTCACCGTGGGAAAGACGGTGTGGGCGGAGCTGGACATTCCGGGAGCACCGAATGCGTAGGCTGCTCGGCCGTCTGCGAAGGTGCCGGGGCGGTACCTTGGCGGCACGGCGAAAGGGGATGCAGATGGCAGCCGAGTGGCAGGTCGCAGTGGCAGAGGCTCAGGAAGCCAGCGGATTCACCGGCGAGGTCGTCCAACGCACCGTTGACGGCATCGGGGCAGCCCTGCGGCTCGACCACCGGGCTGATTTCTACACGGAGTTGGGCACTCTGACCGACTCCGGCAGCTTCGACGCGTTCCTCAACCACTGGTGGGCCCAGGCACTCGCCGACTCGGCGGCGGACGAGGAGACCCGCAGGGCGGCGATCGACTTCGCCGACGTGACCGTCTCCCTGTATGCGCGCGCCGTGGGCGGCCCAACGTCCACCCCGGAACAGATCGAGGCCATCGCCGCCGGATCGGAAGTCTCTTGACCTACACGATCATCTGGGAGAGGACCGCGTCCGAGGGCCTCAAGCGACTCCGGGCGCGCGACGGTGACTCGGTGAAGCCACTCGTCAAAGCGATCAACGAACTTGCCCGGAACCCTGAGCCCGCCACAAGCAGCAAACTCGGCGGCACCAGCCTGCGACGACTGCGCGTCGGCGCCTACCGGGCCACATACGAGATCGACGGCGGGACCGTCGCCATCAAAATCCTCATGGTCGGCAGCACAGCCGTCTGAACTCGGCACAGGACCCACAAGTGGGCTGCCCCGTCGCGGTGACGACTGAGTAGCCCTCTTCACATGTTCCTCATCCGCAGACGCCGGGCGCCCTCCGCCATACCAGAGGAGCATCGAGACTTTCTCGAGACAGTGACTGGAAGTCACTGTCTCAGCATTCCCGCAGGTAGGGATTGGCGCCGAGACCCCTTGAGGAGGCCGAGGTGCAGCCCGCCGTGCTCAACCAGCCCTGCCCCTGGGCCACTGAAGCGGGTACGACAGAGGGGTCGACCGCAATCCCAACTTGCGGCCGACCCCTCTGCGTCGAACCTGTCCAACCGACGACCGTCAGGCCCAGGTGATCAACCTCTTCGGCTGCTCCAGGATCGCCGCCACATCCGCCAGGACCTTGGAGCCCAGCTCGCCGTCCACCAGACGGTGGTCGAAGGAGAGGGCCAGTGTCGTGACCTGGCGGGGCTTCACCTTGCCCTTGTGGACCCACGGCTGGAGCTTGATGGTGCCGACGGCGAGGATCGCGGACTCCCCGGGCGGGAGGATCGGCGTGCCGGTGTCGACGCCGAAGACGCCGACGTTCGTGATCGTGACCGTGCCGCCCTGCATGGCTGCCGGGGACGTCTTGCCGTCGCGGGCCGTTGACACCAACTCGCCGAGTGCCTGCGCCAGTTCGGGCAGGGTCTTGGTGTGGGCGTCCTTGATGTTCGGGACGATCAGGCCGCGGGGGGTGGCCGCCGCGATACCAAGGTTCACGTAGTGCTTGATGACGATCTCCTGGGCGGCCTCGTCCCAGGACGCGTTCGCCTCGGGGTTCCGCTTGATTGCCACCAGGAGGGCCTTGGCGATGAGCAGGAGGGGGTTCACGCGCAGGCCCGCGAGGTCCTTGTCCTGCTTGAGCTCCTCGATGAGCTTCATCGTGCGGGTCACGTCGACCGTCACGAACTCCGTGACATGCGGCGCCGTGAAGGCCGAGTCGATCATCGCGGTCGCCGTCGCCTTGCGGACGCCCTTGATGGGGATACGGGTCTCCCGGGCGCCTTCGTACGACACCGCCGCCGGTGCCTGCGCCGGTGATGGAGCGGCTACGGGAGTCTGCACCGGCTCGGGAGCCGGGGGCGCCGACGCCGCGTACACGTCCTCGCGCGTGATGATCCCGTCCGGCCCGGACGGGGTGACCGTCGCCAGGTCCACACCCAGGTCCTTGGCCAGCTTGCGCACCGGCGGCTTCGCCAGCGGGCGGCCCACCGGAGGCGCACTGCCGGCCGAAGGCGGACTGGCCACCGGAGACGGGCGGTCCACCGGCGTGGTGTGCCCGTTCAGCTCGCCCTGGACCGCAGCCGCCGCCTCGGGCTGCTGGGGCCGTGCCTGAGCCTGGGCCTGCTGAGCCGGAACCCCCTTACGGGGACGCCGCTTCGTCGACGCCTCGGCCACGCCGTACCCGACCAGGACCGGCTTGCGCCCCTCGGACTTCGGCGCCTGTGGTGCGGGCGGAGCCGGAGCCTCGGCAAGGGTCTCGGACTCCGCGACCGAAGTAGCACCACCGGCCCCGGCATCCCCACCGCCCTCGTCAACCGTGATGATCGCCGTGCCCACGTCGACCGTCGCCCCTTCGGGGAACCGAAGCTCCCGCACCACCCCGTTGTACGGAATCGGCAACTCGACGGCCGCCTTCGCCGTCTCGACCTCGCAGACCACCTGCCCGTCCGTGACGGAGTCACCGGGCTGGACGTACCACTTGAGGATCTCCGCCTCGGTCAACCCCTCGCCCACGTCGGGCATCTTGAATTCGCGGAGGCCGGGGGCAGTCTCAGTCATCGTCGTCACGACCCTCTCCTCAGTACGCCAGCGAGCGGTCGACGGCATCGAGCACCCGGTCCAGGCCCGGCAGGTACTCGTCCTCCAGGCGCGCCGGCGGATACGGGGCGTGGTAGCCGCCGACCCTCAGGACAGGTGCCTCCAGGTGATAGAAGCACCGCTCCGTGATGCGGGCGGCGATCTCCGCGCCGGAGCCGAAGAACACCGGGGCCTCGTGGACCACGACCAGGCGGCCGGTCTTCTGGACCGAGGCCTGGACGGTGTCGAAGTCGATCGGCGAGACCGAGCGCAGGTCCAGGACCTCCAGCGACTTGCCCTCCTCCTGGGCGGCGTTCGCGACCTCCTGGCAGACCTTCACCATCGGGCCGTACGCGGCCAGCGTCAGGTCGCCGCCCTCGCGCACCACACGGGCCTTGTGCAGCGGCCCGGGGATCGCCTCGGGGTCGACCTCGGCCTTGTCCCAGTAGCGCCGCTTGGGCTCGAAGAAGATCACCGGGTCGTCGCTGTGGATGGCCTGCTGCATCATCCAGTAGGCATCGCTCGCGTTCGACGGCGAGACCACCTTCAGGCCCGCCACATGCGCGAACAGCGCCTCCGGGGACTCGGAGTGGTGCTCGACGGCGCCGATTCCGCCGCCGTACGGAATACGGATGACGACCGGCAGCTTGATCTTGCCGAGCGCTCGCGCGTGCATCTTCGCGAGCTGCGTGACGATCTGGTCGTACGCGGGGAACACGAAGCCGTCGAACTGGATCTCCACCACCGGGCGGTAGCCGCGCAGTGCCAGGCCGATCGCCGTGCCGACGATGCCCGACTCGGCGAGCGGGGTGTCGATGACCCGGTCCTCGCCGAAGTCCTTCTGCAGACCGTCGGTGACACGGAAGACACCGCCGAGCTTGCCGACGTCCTCGCCCATGATCAGAACCTTGGGATCGGCGTCGAGGGCCGTACGCAGCGATTCGTTGATCGCCTTGGCCAGCGCCATCTTTTCTGCCGCCATCGCTACTCGCCCTCCCCTTCCGCAACGAACGACGCCTGGTAGGCGGCGAACTGGGCCCGCTCCTCGTCGACGAGCGCGTGCCCGTCCGCGTACACGTTCTCGAAGATGGCGAAGTGGTCCGGGTCCGGCATGGCACGTACCACTTCGCGCACTCGCCTGCCCAACGCCTCGCTCTCGGCTTCGAGTTCCCCGAAAAATCCCTCATTCGTGTCAGTTTCGGACGCGAGATAGCTGCGCAGGCGCTGGATCGGGTCCTTCGCCTCCCAGGAAAGCCGCTCGTCGTCGTGCCGATAGCGGCTCGGGTCGTCGGAGGTGGTGTGCGCGCCCATGCGGTACGTGTACGCCTCGACGAGCGTGGGTCCCTCGCCCCGGCGGGCCCGCTCCAGGGCCCACTTGGTGACAGCGAGGCAGGCCAGTACGTCATTGCCGTCGACGCGTACGCCCGGGAAGCCGTAGCCCTGCGCGCGCTGGTAGAGCGGGACGCGGGTCTGCTTCTCGGTGGGCTCGGAAATCGCCCACTGGTTGTTCTGGCAGAAGAACACCACAGGGGCGTTGTAGACCGCGGAGAAGGTGAACGATTCGGCGACATCGCCCTGGCTGGAGGCGCCGTCCCCGAAGTACGCGATCACGGCCGAGTCCGCGCCGTCCTTGGCCACGCCCATCGCGTAGCCGGTGGCGTGCAGGGTCTGCGAGCCGATGACGATCGTGTAGAGGTGGAAGTTGTTGCCGTTCGGGTCCCAGCCGCCGTTGTTCACGCCGCGGAACATGCCGAGCAGATTGGTCGGGTCGACGCCGCGGCACCAGGCGACGCCGTGCTCGCGGTAGGTCGGGAAGACGTAGTCGTCGTCGCGCAGGGCCCGCCCGGAGCCGATCTGGGCGGCCTCCTGGCCGAGGAGCGAGGCCCACAGGCCCAGCTCGCCCTGACGCTGCAGCGAGGTCGCCTCGGCGTCGAAGCGGCGGGTGAGCACCATGTCGCGGTACAGACCGCGCAGCTCTTCGGGGGTGATGTCGGCGACGTACGGGTCGTACTCGGCGTGCTTGACGCGCTTGCCCTCCGGCGTCAGCAGCTGCACGAGCTCGGTGCTCGGGCTCGGTGGCTTCTTGGCGCTGGTGCGTTTCGTACCGGCGCCGCGTCGCGGCTTGCGCGCGGCAGTGCTCTCCACGGTCACGTGTGCTCCTCCGTCGGTCCGGCCCCCCGGGATTGCCGGGTGACCAGTGCGGCTCGCCTGTTCCGGTACCCGTGCACAGGTAGGTGCCCTCGGCCGGGAACAGGCGTGACAGGTGCCCCGGCGAGCGCCCTGCAACAGGCACGTTACCCAGTGCCCCACACCCGTGGGAAACCCCTCCTGACCTGCATTTTTGCTTGGATATCCAAGTAACCTCTAGTCGGATTTCCTCACAGTTCGCGCAGATCGGGAACAGCCGCTGGTCACAGCCTTGCAGGGGGGCCGGAACACCGGCACGTTATCCCGGTCACCCTGGGGACGGGAAGAGTTCGCCTTGGTGGAGCAGTGAGCGCACTTGTGGCCGATCGAGGACGCCACCCAGAACCATCCAGAACCACATGGACACCGTCTGTGACAAACGCAAGGTCAACGGCGTGTCGAGTGCCCTAACATCTGGCGCGTGCTGCGATCGTCGACTGGGACCGCCTCGGCGTCCAGCCACGGGCCGAGGAGGCCGTACGCGCCGCGGTGATCTTCTTCGTACGTCCCGACGGTGCTCTCGATCTGGCGAAAGTGCGGGCCTACGCGCGCGCGTACCGGCGTTCCGCGCATGCCGGCCCGGCCGAACTCTCGGCGGCCGTGCACCGCGTGTGGTGGGAGCGGCTCAACGACTTCTGGATACTGCGCTGGCACTACGAGCGCGGGGACACCCGCGCCGACGCGCAGTTCCCGGCGGCTTCCGCGCTCGCCGTGTGGTGGACGAAGGAGTACGCCGCGGTCTGCGGGGCGTTCGTGGGCTGAGGCGCCCTGTGCTCAGGGCGGTCGATGTCCACAGGGCTGTGCTCGAGGCTGCCAAACGGCACGCGCGCGTGGAGCCCGTTTTCGGGCCGCACGCGCGCGTGGGGTGAGCTTCGAGGTCGGTCAGCCCTGGCCGGCGGTATTGCCACCGGCGGCGGCGTCCGTCGGATCCTCCGTCGGCAGC
Organism: Streptomyces pseudoechinosporeus; assembly: GCF_054783935.1. Lineage (NCBI taxonomy): Bacteria > Bacillati > Actinomycetota > Actinomycetes > Kitasatosporales > Streptomycetaceae > Streptomyces > Streptomyces pseudoechinosporeus. The sequence goes on along the minus strand of NZ_BAAGPS010000094.1, from coordinate 72,968 downwards.
GTCGGATCCTCCGTCGGCTCCTCCGTCGGCTCCTCCGTCGGCTCCGTCTCCGTGGGCGCCGGAGTCGTGGGCTCGTTCGTGGGCTCGGTCGGCTCCTGCGTCGGCTCCCGGGTCGGCTCCTGGGTCGGCTCCTGGGTCGGCGGCGTGTAGTCCTGGTCACCGCCCGTGCCGGCGCCGTCGTCCTGCGTTTCCTCTTCCGTCGCCTCGGACGAGGGGCTCTCGCTCGGCGTCGGGTCCTTCTCGGTCTGCGAGGTCGTCGGCGACTGTGTGGTGTCGCCGCCCCCGCCACTGTCACCGTTGTTGCCATTGAGGGCCAGCGCGACGCCCGCACCGATGGCGATCACCGCGAGTACGGCCAGGATCCACAGCTTGCCGCGCCCGCTGCCCCGGTTGCCGTTGCCCTCGAAGCCTCCGTCGTCGCCGCCAGAGCCGCGGTTCGGCAGGATCGGTGACGGGATCTGCGAGGTGCCCGAGTCGCTCGGGTGCGGCATGACGTTGGTGCCCGCCATGCCCATCGCCGGGGTGTTCCCGCCCTCGTGCATCATCACGGGGCCGGTGTTCCAGGTGCCGGTGTGGCCGCCCTGGTCGTACAGCATCTGCAGCGCGTACTGGACAAGCCCGCGCATCTCCTCGGCGGTCTGGAACCGGTCGTCCGGCTCCTTCGCGAGGGAGCGCATGACCAGGCCGTCCAGCTCCGGCGGCGCCACGTCCGAGGCCTCGGACGGGGGCACCGGAATGTCCTGAACGTGCTGGTAGACCACCGACAACGGGGTCTCACCCGTGAACGGCGGCCGCAGCGCGAGGAGTTCGTACAGCAGACAGCCCGTCGCGTACAGGTCGCTGCGGTGGTCGACGGCCTTTCCGAGCGCCTGCTCGGGCGAGAGGTACTGGGGCGTGCCCATGACCATGCCGGTCTGCGTCATCGTCGACTGCGCGCCGTGCAGGGCGCGCGCGATACCGAAGTCCATCACCTTCACCGCGCCGGTGTTGGTGATGATCACGTTCGCGGGCTTGATGTCGCGGTGCACGATGCCGTGCTGGTGCGAGTACGCCAGCGCCTCAAGGACACCGGAGACGATGATCAGCGCCTGCTCGGGCCCGGGTGCCTCGGCGTTGAGCAGCAGATCGCGGATCGTACGGCCCTCGACGAGCTCCATGACGATGTACGGCACGGTGTTGCCGGCGATCACGTCCTCGCCGGAGTCGTAGACCGCCACCACCGCATGGTGGTTGAGGCCCGCCACCGACTGGGCCTCGCGCGTGAAGCGGGCCTTGGACACCGGGTCCTCGGCCAGGTCGGAACGGAGCAACTTGACCGCGACCGTACGTCCCAGGCGTACGTCCTCGGCGGCGAACACCTCGGCCATGCCGCCCCGGCCGAGTCTGCGGGTCAGCCGATACCGGCCGTCCCCGACAAGCCCGCCGTTACCCCACATGTCCGGCGCATCTGACATACCGCCGCCAGTCGCCTCGGGGTCGGACGGGCCCTGAGCGCGCTGCTGCTGTGCCATCAGTCCTCGCCGTCGTTTCACCCGCGTCCGCGCGGTGGTTGTTACCGTCTCCAACGGGCCACGCTACAGCCTCCACACGAGGCGCCGGTCCGAGATGGACGGGTCATGAAACCCGTAGCGGGTCTCCGGGTGCAAATTCTGTGTACCGGCCGCACGTAACCTGTAACGCTTCCGCGACGCTTCTTTCGCGTACGGTCACGGATCGGGCACCGCGCTTGACGTGTCAGTGCCCTCGGGCAGACTTGGCCGGGAATGGACAAAGGATCACCGGCCGCGGGAGCACGCCAGCAGCTTTGGCCCGCGCGACGGCGCACGCCGATGGGGGACGCAGAACATGAGCCAGGACGGCGCACAGGGCCGGTACGCGGGGCGTGCGGTCGCCGGCGGCCGCTATCAACTGCGTGATCTGCTCGGCGAAGGCGGCATGGCCTCGGTCCATCTCGCATACGACTCGGTGCTCGACCGACAAGTAGCGATCAAGACACTTCACACCGAGCTGGGACGCGAACAGGCCTTCCGTGAGCGCTTCCGCCGCGAGGCCCAGGCAGTGGCCAAACTCACGCACACGAACATCGTCTCGGTCTTCGACACCGGCGAGGACGATCTTGGCGGTGTGACCACCCCGTACATCGTCATGGAGTACATCGAGGGCAAGCCGCTCGGCTCCGTCCTCGAGGCGGACATCGCGCAGTACGGCGCGATGCCTTCCGACAAGGCCCTGAAGATCACCGCGTACGTGCTGGCGGCGCTGGAGATCAGCCACGAGATGGGCCTGGTCCACCGGGACATCAAGCCGGGCAACGTGATGATGACGAAGCGGAACGTCGTCAAGGTGATGGACTTCGGCATCGCCCGCGCCATGCAGTCCGGTGTCACCTCCATGACCCAGACCGGCATGGTGGTCGGCACCCCGCAGTACCTCTCCCCGGAGCAGGCGCTGGGCCGGGGCGTGGACGCCCGCTCCGACCTGTACTCCGTCGGCATCATGCTCTTCCAGCTGGTCACCGGACGGCTGCCGTTCGACGCGGACTCGCCGCTCGCGATCGCGTACGCGCACGTCCAGGAGGAGCCCGTCGCGCCCTCCTCGGTCAACCGCTCGCTGCCGCCGGCCGTGGACGCGCTGATCGCCCGCGCGCTGAAGAAGAACCCGAACGAGCGCTTCCCGAGCGCCGAGTCGATGCGCGACGAGTGCCAGCGCGTGGCCCAGTCGCTGCACACGGCCGCGCCCAGCATCGTCCCCGGCGCCCAGACGCCGAGCGGCGCCGGCGTCGGCTCCGCGGTCTTCCCGCCGATCGACCCGACTGGCCCGAGCCAGGCGGGGAACGTCCAGACGCCGTACACGCCCGGTCCGTACGGCCCGCCGACCCCCTCGCCCGCGCCGCACTCCCCGGCCTACGGCTATCCGCAGCAGGGCGGCTACCAGACGCCTCCGCAGACCGCGGCGTACTCCCCGCAGCAGGGCCTGTCGACCCCGCCGCCGTACACGGTCTCCCCGCAGCAGCCCTCGGCCCCCTCCCCGGGCGGCGGCCGCAAGAGCAACCTGCCGGTGATCATCGGCTCGGCCGTCGTCGCGCTGGCCGCCGTCGTCGGCCTGATCGTGGCGCTGAACCTGGGTGGGGACGGCAACGACGAGGGTGGTGACAACGACGCCAGCGCCAGCGCGTCGGCGACGCAGGAGGCCGAGTACAAGGCTCCGGATCCCTCGAAGACGATCGAGGCGGAGGAGTGCACGGAGCCGGACGAGTCGTACAACGACCCCAACAAGATCAAACTGCCCGACTTCTCCTTCAAGAACATCGAGTCGGTGAAAAAGTGCCTGCAGCAAGCGGGCTGGCTGTACGAAGAGAATCCGGTCGACGAGAACACCTTCGGCGACGGCACGGTCATGAAGCAGTTCCCCGCGAAGGACACGGACGTCGACCCCAAGGACATGCCGAAGATCCAGCTCGATGTCTCGACGGGCAATCCCGCCTGATCCTCCGGACATCGATCCTCAAGGACACACGAAGAGGCCCGGCATCCGTGCCGGGCCCCTTGTCTCTGCGCGCTGCCGTCTTACGCGTACGGCTCTACAGGTACGGCACTCACAGGTACGGCCCGCCCGAGCGGCCACCCTTGTGCGGCTCGTCGTCGCCCTCGCCTCCGACGCCCGGCGGCAGGGCGCGGCGCATCTGCTCCAGCTGGGCACGGGCCGCCATCTGCTGGGCGAACAGGGTCGTCTGGATTCCGTGGAAGAGGCCCTCAAGCCAGCCCACCAACTGGGCCTGCGCGATACGCAGCTCCGCGTCGGAGGGGATCGCCTGTTCCGTGAACGGCAGGGACAGCCGCTCCAGTTCCTCGACGAGGTCGGGAGCCAGACCGTCCTCCAGCTCCTTCACCGAGCTGGCGTGGATCTCCTTGAGTCGGACCCGGCTCGCCTCGTCGAGAGGTGCCGCGCGCACCTCCTCCAGCAGTTGCTTGATCATGCTCCCGATGCGCATGACCTTGGCGGGCTGCTCCACCATCTCCGTCACCGGGACCTCGCGGGAGTCGTCGTCTCCTCCGCCGCCGAGAGCCATTCCGTCCTGGCCAACGACCAGGATCTGTGGGTTCTCCGGCGACCTTTCGTTCCTCGGCATCTCCATGCCGCCATTCTCTCGCACCCGTACACCTCACCACCCTGGTGCCCCCTCGCGAAAGTGATCCACCGTGTACGGAGCCGGTGTTCGCGTCGGGCGGACAGTGGGTTCGCTCGTGACCGAGATGCCGGAGCACGGGGCCCGTGTGACGCTTGATGCGTCTTGGCGCCCGAGCATCGGGAGGGGGTCATCGACATGGCTCCGTGGCTTCGTACGCTGAGCTCAGCCGGCCTGCTGCTGCTCCTGGCGGCGGCCCCCACCCATGCTTCGTACACCTCGTCCGTCGCGCCGCCCGCCGCTTCGTACGCCGTCGAGCCCGACCCCGCCGAGTCGCGCGCCGGCAGCCGTGCGGGCGTGGGGCGGGAGAGGCCGGGCCGGGAGCCTGCGCCGGGGGAGGATGACCTACGCCCGGAGATCGACCCCGGCGTCCCAGAGGTGCCGGATATTCCGGTCGGCCCGTTGACCACTGCCAGCGCCGACGTGGGCTCCGAGCCGTCACCGCACGCCGCACCGCCGCCCCCCTCGGAACCCGTGCTGCGCGTTCTCCCCCTGGGCAGCGGACTGGTCCTCATCGGCCTCGGTCTGGGGCTCGCGTTCCTCGGCCTGCGCGTACGGCGCGGCTGAGGCGCCGTACGGGACATGCACGGTGCCGTACGGGGGCGTGCTGGGCGCCTGCAGGGGCACGCTGGGTGCTGCCTGACGGGAGCGTGCTGAAGGGCCTTACGGGAGTGTCAGCAGCACCTTCCCGATGTTCCCGCTCTCCTCCAGCACTCGGTGCGCCGCGGCTGCCTCGCTCATCGGCAGCTCACGGTCGACGACCGGACGTACATGACCGCCGGCGATCAGCGGCCAGACGTGCTCGCGTACGGCCGCGACGATCGCCGCCTTCTCGGCGACGGGCCGGCCACGCAACGAGGTGGCGGTGACGGCGGCCCGCTTGTTGAGGAGCGTGGCGATGTTCAGCTCGCCCTTGACGCCGCCCTGCATGCCGATGATCGCGAGGCGGCCGTTGGTGGCGAGGGCCTTGACGTTCCGGTCCAGGTACTTGGCGCCCATGATGTCGAGGATGACGTCCGCGCCCGCACCGTCCGTGGCGGCCTTGATCTCCTCGACGAAGTCCTGCTCGCGGTAGTCGATGAGGACGTCCGCGCCCAGCTCCGCGCAGTACGCCAGCTTCTCCTTACTGCCCGCCGTGACGGCGACCTTCGCGCCGACCGCCTTCGCCAGCTGGATCGCCATGGTGCCGATGCCGCTCGCGCCACCGTGCACGAGGAGGGTCTCGCCGGGGCGGAGGTGGGCGATCATGAAGACGTTTGACCAGACGGTACAGGTCACCTCGGGCAGCGCGGCCGACTGCTGAAGCTCGATGCCCTCGGGCACGGGCAGCAGCTGTCCGGCCGGTACGGAGACCTTCTCGGCGTACCCGCCGCCCGCGAGCAGCGCGCACACCTCATCGCCGACGGCCCATCCCGAGACGCCGGGGCCGAGCCCGGCGATCCGTCCGGAGCATTCGAGTCCCGGGTACGGGGAGGTGCCGGGCGGCGGATCGTAGAAGCCCTTCCGCTGGAGCAGATCGGCGCGGTTGACCGCCCCGGCCACCACCTCGACCAGCACTTCGCCCTCTCCGGGCACCGGATCCGGGACCTCGTCCCACACCAGTGCCTCGGGCCCACCAGGTTCAGGAATCGTGATCGCACGCATGCGGCGAGGCTACTCCCGGGGGTTCGGCGGACCGATGGCCCCTCCTGCCGCTTAGGTCCCGGGCAGGCGCCGGATGTCGGGCAGGCGCTTGGTGTCGGGCGCGACCTGCGTATGCGGCGACTTCCGCACGATGGTGATCAGACGGTCCGTCAACTGGAGCTTGTCGATGGCCGGATCGTCGTATCCGAGCACGCGATGCCCTCGTACGACACTGACCACCAGGTCGTCCACATCCCGCGGCCCGCGCCCCACTTCGGCCTTCACAACGGGCCGTTCGACGATGTCGAGCCCGCTGCCCTGCTGGATGAGGTCCTCCAGGACCATGCCCGCGCTGGGGCTGAGCACCGAGAGTCCGAGCAGCCGTCCCGCCGCGCTCGCGCTGGTGATGACGACATCGGCGCCGGACTGACGCAGCAGCGGCGCGTTCTCCTCCTCGCGGACCGCGGCCACGATCTTCGCCCCGCGATTGAGCTGCCGGGCCGTCAGCGCCACGAGTACGGCGGTGTCGTCGCGCTGGGTCGCGATGATGATCTGCCGCGCCTTCTGCACCTCGGCCCTGAGGAGTACGTCGCTGCGCGTGGCATCGCCGACCACGCCCGCGAACCCGTCCGCCGTCGCCGCGTCGACCACCTTCGAGCTGGGGTCGACGACCACGACCTGCTCCTTCTTCAGGCCCGTCGCACACACGGTCTGAATCGCCGAGCGGCCCTTCGTCCCGAAGCCGATGACAACGGTGTGCTCTCTCAAAGCGGTCCTCCAGCGGTTCAGTCGCCATTCCTCCCGGGTGCGTTCGGTGAGGACCTCGAGAGTGGTGCCGACCAGGATGATCAGGAAGAGCACGCGCAGCGGCGTGATCACAAAGATATTGGCGAGCCGGGCGGCGTCGCTGACCGGGGAGATGTCGCCGTACCCGGTGGTGGAGAGGGTGACGGTCGCGTAGTAGAACGCGTCGAGCAGGTCGACCGAGCCGTCGGAGCTGTCGTTGTAGCCGTCGCGGTCGAGGTAGACGATGAAAGCGGTGCCGACCAGCAACAGCAGCGCCATCACGACCCGCTTGGTGACCTGCCGTATCGGGCGCTCCACCGTTCTGCGGGGAAGTGCCACCCGGTGGGTCACAAGACGTTCGTCCGCCTGGCGGGCGATGGCGTCATGGCCCGGAAGTTTCACGTGAAACACTCCCCGATCCGGTTCATATGAGAGTCACCCTGACCCGATTCATGCGAGGCCTGCCCCAATCCCGGCCGTCGCCCACGGCAGCTCGAGGATCTCCAGCTTCTGGCCGGGGCGGCCACCGCCGGGCGGGACGACCGCGAGCGCGTCGGCCACGGCGATGCCGCGCAGCATGGCCGGGCCGTTGTAGTGCAGCGGCACGGCACGGTCCTCGCGCAGCATGACGGGGATCAGCCGGGTGTCGTACGGATGCCCGTGCGCCGCGTCCCCCAGGGGCAGCGTGTACGGCTCCAGGGCCGGGCGTCCCGCGAGGGTACGCAGCAGAGGTTCGGCGAGCGTGAGCAGGCCGGAGACGGCGGCGAGGGGGTTGCCGGGCAGGCCGACGAGGTGCTGGTTCTCCTTGGTGCGGGCCAGCAGCATGGGGTGGCCGGGGCGCACCTTGACGCCGTTCACCAGAAGCTGGGCACCGATGCGGCGCAGGGTGGGGTGGACGTGGTCGACGGGGCCCGCGGCGGTGCCGCCGGTGGTGACGATGAGGTCGGCTTCGGAGTGCTGCAGTGCCTTGTGCAGCGCCTCGGCGTCGTCGCCGAGCCTGCGCACCGCGATGACGTCCGCGCCGAGCGCGCGCAGCCAGGGCGGCAGCATCGGGCCGAGCGCGTCGCGGATCAGGCCCTCGTGAGGCAGGCCCTCGGTGAGCAACTCGTCGCCCAGGACAAGGACTTCGGCGCGGGGGCGCGGGACGGCGGAGACGGTGTCGTATCCGGCGGCTGCCGCGAGCCCGAGCACGGGTGGGGTGATCAGCGTCCCGGGAGGCAGGAGGGCGTCACCGGAGCGGCATTCCTGGCCGCGTGGGCGGATGTCCTGGCCGTGCACGACGTCCCGGGTCGCGTGCAGCCGGGCCTTGTCGTCGGTGCGGCCGTGCTCGCTGCGCAGGACGGCGGTGGCGTCCTGCGGGATGCGTGCGCCGGTGGCGATCCGGACCGCCTCGCCGTCGGTGAGCGGCGCCGGCTCGGCGCGCCCGGCGAGCACCCCTTCCGGCCGGACGTGCCAGGGGCCGGGTCCGGCGACCGCCCAGCCGTCCATCGCGGAGGTGTCGAACGACGGGAGGTCCGTGAGGGCGGTGAGAGAGGCGGCGAGAACGAGGCCCTGCGCGGTGTCGAGCGGGACGGAGACGGGAGCGGCCGGAGTGCGGGGGGCTCGCTCGGCGGTGGCGCGCGCTTCTGGCCAGTGGGTGGCCTCGCCGGGCCGGTGGGCATCGCTGTCCTTGACCAAAGCGAGGGCCTCCTCCACGTCGAGGTCGACGTCCTCGTACTGCCCGTGAGCGGTCATCCGGCGTCCGGGCGCGCATCGGTGGCGGTGCCGGTCCCGGAGTCGGACGGTCCCGCGGTGGCGTCCTCCTCCGCCCAGCGCAGCGCGAGCGCTGTCGCCTTGCGGGCAGCCTCGGCCACTGCCTCGGGGCTGCCCTTGCCCTGGGCAGCCGCGTATCCGACGAGGAACGTCGTCAGCGGTGCCGCGGGCCTGGCCACACCGTGCGCGGCGTCGCGGGCGAGATCGAGCAGGACGCCGGTGTCGACATCGAGGTCGATGCCCAACTCTTCCTTGACTGCGGAAATCCATTCATCCAACACGTGCCCATGCTCCCTGATACGTGCCCGGGCGGCAGCAATGTCGTCCCAGGTGTCGCAGTCGAAGGACGCGACGGGGTCGGTGATACGGGTGAGGTCGAGCGCACCGGTGAGCAGCCGCAGCGGCAGTCCGGCCAGACCACCGTGCTCGGCGTCGAGCGCCGCCAGCTCACGGCGCAGCGCCGAACTCCGGTACGCGGCCACGAGCGGCTGGTCGCGGCTGGCGGGGTCGGTGAGCAGCACGCCTTCGGTGTCGGTCGACCGAAGGGCCGCCAGCAGCCGTCGTACCGTCTCCTCGTCGAGGAACGGCAGATCGGCGGAGAGCACCACGACGTACGCCGCCGAGGTCCGCCGGAGCCCCGCGTCGAGCGCGGCCAGCGGACCCGCGCCGGGCGGGTCCTCGCGCGCCCACAGCACCGGGCGCGCGGTGGCCCTGCGGTCCGCCACGACCACGGTGGTCGCGGCAGTGGAGCAGGCGGCCAGGACCCGGTCGAGCAGTGGGCGACCGCCCACGCGCACACCGGGCTTGTCGGCGCCGCCGAGCCGCCGGGCGGCACCTCCGGCGAGCACGACGGCGTCGTGTACGTCGACCTCGGGATCGCCGGGATCGCCGGGGGGCTGGTACGCGGTCACCCCACGAGTATGCGTGCCACGGCGATCACAGGGAACGCAGGAGTACCGTCGGCTCCTCCACGCAGTCCGCGACATACCGCAGGAACCCGCCGGCCGTACCGCCGTCGCACACCCGGTGGTCGAAGGTGAGCGAGAGCTGTACGACCTGCCGCACCGCCAGCTCGCCCTGGTAAACCCAGGGCTTGGGGGCGATCCGGCCGACGCCGAGCATGGCCGTCTCGGGGTGGTTGATGATCGGCGTGGAGCCGTCGACGCCGAACACGCCGTAGTTGTTCAACGTGAAGGTCCCGCCGGTGAGTTCCCCGGGGGTGAGCTTCCCCGTACGCGCCGCTTCGGTGAGCCGCGCGAACTCCGCGCTCAACGACTCCGCGTCCCGCGCATGCGCGTCCTTCACCACCGGCACCACGAGCCCGCGCTCGGTCTGCGCCGCGAACCCGAGGTGCACCTCGTCGAGTTGTACGACCTCCCGGGCGTCCATGTCGACCGTGGAGTTGAGCTCGGGATAGCGGGCGAGAGCGGCGGTGCAGATTCGGGCGAGCAGCGCGAGGAGGGAGATCTTCGGTCCGCCGGCCGCGTTCATGGCCACGCGCGCGTGCATCAGTTCCGTCGCGTCGGCGTCCACCCAGCAGGTCGCGTCGGGGATCTCGCGACGGCTGCGGGTGAGCTTGTCGGCGGCGGCACCGCGTACGCCTCGCAGGGGGATGCGGGTGCCTGCGGCTGCGGGAACGCTTGCCGCGCCCGCAGGAGTCTCAGCGGCGGGCACGCGCGCGTGGGCGGCGGCCGAGGGCTCCGGCACCACCGGCGTGTACGGCACAGCCCTGGTCTCTGTCCCCCGGACGCGTGCACCGGCGGCGCGCGCCGCGTGCTCCACGTCCGCCCGCAGAATCAGCCCTTCGGGTCCGGATCCCGCCAACTCCCGTAGATCCAGGCCGTATTCCCGGGCCAGCCGCCGCACGAGCGGAGAGATCACCGGCACGGGGCCGTCGACGCGGCTTTCGCCCCCGCCGCCCGGCCGGCCCTCGGTGGACGCCACGTCCTGCGCGAGGCGGTGGGCAGCGGTGTCGTGCGCCGCCGTTCCCACGGCAGCGCTGTTCGCACCGCGGTCGACTGCCGACGTGTCCGCACCGCGACCGGGGGACGCCACATCCGCGCCGCCTGGACCCTCCGTGGGCCCACCGTGCGGCTGTCGCCCAGCAGACGCCGGGCCGGTCGGCCGCACCCTTCCGCGTCGCGCGGGCGACGTTCCCGTGCCGTACCCCACGAGTACGTTGCCGGATCCCTCGTCCGCGTCACTGGAGGCGGGTGCTCCGACCGCCACCGTCAACAGCGGTGCTCCGACGGGTAGTTCCGTGCCCTCCTCGCCGAAGCGGGACGTGACCACGCCGCCGTACGGGCAGGGCACCTCAACCATCGCCTTGGCCGTCTCGACCTCGACGACCGGCTGGTCGACGGCGACGACGTCGCCGACCTGTACGAGCCAGCGGACGATCTCGGCCTCGGTGAGCCCTTCGCCGAGGTCGGGCAGCCTGAATTCGAGGACCTGGGGCATCAGTTCTCCGCCTCCCACTGCAGCCGCGCGACCGCGTCCAGAATGCGGTCGACGCCGGGCAGATGGTGCCGCTCCAGCATCGGCGGCGGGTACGGGATGTCGAACCCGGCCACCCGCAGCACCGGCGCCTCCAGGTAGTGGAAGCACCGCTCGGTGACCCGGGCGGCGATCTCGCCACCCGGTCCGCCGAAGCCCCCGGACTCATGCACCACGACGGCCCGCCCCGTGCGCCGTACGGACGCGGTCACCGTCTCGTCGTCGAACGGCACCAGGGAGCGCAGATCCACAACTTGGAGGTCCCAGCCCTCGGCCCGCGCCGCCTCGGCCGCCTCCAGGCAGACGGGCAGGGACGGCCCGTACGTGATCAGCGTGGCGCTCCGGCCCGAGCGCCGCACCACCGCACGGCCTATCGGTTCAACGGCCGGTGGCCCGTCGGGGTTCCAGGAATCCTTCGACCAGTACAGACGCTTGGGTTCCAGGAAGACCACAGGGTCGTCGGAGGCGATGGCGGCACGCAGCAGCCCGTAGGCGTCGGCGACCGTCGCGGGCGTGACGACGTGGAGCCCCGGAGTCGCCATGTAGTACGCCTCGGAGGAGTCGCTGTGGTGCTCGACGCCGCCGATGCCTCCCCCGTAGGGGACACGGATCGTGAGCGGCAGCGGCATCGCGCCGCGCGTGCGGTTGCGCATCCGCGACACGTGCGAGATCAGCTGCTCGAAGGCGGGGTAGGCGAAGGCGTCGAACTGCATCTCCACGACCGGCCGCAGCCCGTACATGGCCATGCCGACGGCCGTCCCGAGGATTCCCGCCTCGGCCAGCGGCGTGTCCGTACAGCGGTCCTCGCCGAACTCCTTGGCGAGCCCGTCGGTGACCCGGAAGACACCGCCGAGGGTGCCGACGTCCTCACCCATGACGTGGACAGTCGGGTCGGCGGCCATCGCGTCGCGCAGGGCGCGGCCGAGGGCCTGCGCCATGGTGGCCGGTTTCACGGCGACCGTGGTCATCGCGGCGCTCCCTCCGACTCGTGGTGACGCTCCTCGGCGGCCAGTTCGGCCCGCAGCTGTGCCTCCTGCTCCAGGAGCTGGGTCGTGGGCCGGTCATAGACGTGCCCGAAGAGGTCCATCGGGTCGAGCGCCGGGTCCTGGTTCATGCGTTCGCGCAGGTCCGCGGCCATCACCTCGGCGTCCTCGCGCGCGGCCTGCATGCCGGCCTCGTCGAGGAGTCCGCGCTCAGTCAACTCGTGCTCCAGGAGGGCGATCGGGTCGTGGGCGCGCCAGGCCTCGACCTCGGAGTCGCCGCGGTAGCGCTTGTCGTCGTCGGCGTTCGTGTGGGCGTCCATGCGGTACGTCACCGCCTCCACGAGCGTCGGTCCGCCTCCCGCGCGCGCGTGGGCCACGGCTTCGCCGAGGACCTGGTGCACCGCGGCCGCGTCGTTGCCGTCGACCAGGCGGCCCGGCATGCCGTAGCCGACCGCCTTGTGGGCGAGGGAGGGCGCGGCGGTCTGCTTGGCGAGCGGGACAGAGATCGCGAAGCCATTGTTCTGGACGAGGAAGACGACCGGGGCCTGCCAGACGGCGGCGAAGTTCAGCGCCTCGTGGAAGTCGCCCTCACTGGTGCCGCCGTCGCCGACCAGGGCGAGCGCGACCACGTCGTCGCCCTGAAGACGCGCGGCGTGCGCCAGGCCCACGGCGTGCGGGAGTTGGGTCGCGAGGGGGGTGCAGAGGGGCGCGATACGGCGCTCGCGGGGGTCGTATCCGCTGTGCCAGTCGCCACGCAGGAGGCCCAGGGCCTGGACGGGGTCGAGGCCGCGGGCGACGGCGGCGAGCGTGTCGCGGTAGCTGGGGAAGAGCCAGTCGCGCTCTTCGAGGACGAGCGCGGCAGCGACCTGGCAGGCCTCCTGGCCGGTGGAGGAGGGGTAGACCGCGAGTCGGCCCTGCTTGGTGAGGGCGGTGGCCTGCGCGTTGTAGCGACGGCCGCGCACCAGCTCCCCGTACAGACGACGCAGCAGCCCCGGGTCGGCCTCGGCCGCCGCGTCCGTGCCGAGGACGCGGTGCGGAGCCTCGTCCGGCAACAGTGGGGCGGGGTCGGTGCGGGGCTGCCAGGCAGGCGGCGGGGTGGGCCGATAGGCGCCCCGCTGCTCCATGACCGTCATGACGGCACCTCCTCATGGGAGTGGTTCGGCGGCACACCGGCTGCGATGCGCCTCACCTACCGATTGTTCGGTCGTCGGCACATTTTGGCTACAGGCAGCTTCAGGCTGTGGACAAACGGTTCTCCACAGCCTGGGATGGACGCAGTACGTCCATGGTATGGAGGCGGGGGGACATGGCACCTGAACAAATGGCCGAGGAACCGGAGGGCGGCCGCGCCGACACTCCTCCGCGTCCGCTGGACGCCATCGATCAGGACATCCTCCAGATGCTGCGCTCCGACGGCCGCGCCTCGATACGGTCCGTCGCCGAGCGCGTCCATGTGTCCCGGGCCAACGCCTACGCGCGCATCAACCGGCTCATCGAGGACGGCGTGATCCTCGGCTTCGGTGCCCGCATCAACCATGAGCGGGCCGGGAAGGGCGCCGCCGCCTACATCACCCTGAAGATCGTGCAGAACTCCTGGCGCACGGTGCGCGAACAACTACGCGCGCTCCCCGAGGTTGCCCATATCGCCCTGGTCAGCGGGGACTTCGATGTACTGCTCCTGGTGCACACACCGGACAACAGGAATCTGCGCGACCTGGTGCTGACCCGCCTCCAGTCCATCCCGGAGGTGCTCAGCACCCGGACGCTGCTCGTCTTCGAAGAGGAGGACGTGGAGCCGGAGGGCTGACCCCAGCCGTCTCCTTCGCGGCGTGCGGCCCGGATCTCACTCCTCCTTGCGCAGCCCTTCGAAGACCAACCGCACGACGGCGTCGGCGACTTCACGCTCGCCCACACCCCGGCCGTCGGGCCGGTACCACTCGACGAGCGAGTTGATCATCCCGAAGACCAGCCTGGTGGCGAGCCCGAACTCCACGTCCGCGCGGACGTCCCCGTCGGCTGCCGCCGCCTTCATGAGCTCGGCCACCCGGTGATCGAACTCCCGGCGCCGCTCCAGGGCCCAGCGCTCGGTGCCGGTGTTGCCGCGCACCCGGAGCAGGAGCGTCACGTAGGGCAGTTCGGCGGTGAGCACCTCGACCATGCGCCGGGTGACGTACTCGAGTCGCTGCACGGCACGCCCCACGCGCGCGTGCTCCTCGTCGAGGATCCCGAAGAGGCCGTCCAGCGCCCGGCTGACGGCCCGGCGCAGCAGCTCCTCCTTGCCCGCGACGTGGTGGTATATCGACGACTTGGAGATGCCGGCCGCCTTGGAGAGGTGCTCCATGGACGTGCCGTCGTAGCCGCGGTCGTTGAAGACCCGTACGGCGACGGAGAGCAGCGTCTCCGGCGTGTACGTGTCGCGCTTGGCGGTGGTCATGGGGTGCCCTCCCGCTTCTCGGATGCGTACGCATGTCGGTAGAGCGCGAGGGACGGCGCGTACCGCCCGGAGGGATCGCGCAGATGCAGCTCTTCCAGGACGTCGTAGGCCCAGCTCTTGCCGAGCTTGCGGCTCCATTCGAAGGGCCCCAGCGGGTAGTTGACGCCCAGGCGCATCGCCGTGTCGATGTCCTCCTCGGTGGCCACCCCCTTGGTGACCGCGTCGTGCGCCAGGTCGATGATGCGGGCCACGGTGCGGGCGACGATCGAGCCGGGTACGTCCCCGATGACGCTGACGTCCTTGCCGAGCGCCTGGAAGAGCCCGGTGGCCTCGGCGAGGGTCCCCGGCTGGGTGTCCTGCGAGGCGGACAGGGCGATGCGGGTCGCCTTCCGGTAGTCGAGCGCCAGGTCGAAGTAGACGACGTCACGGAACTCGACGGAGGTCTGGCCGTCCGCGAGGGCCAGCTGTCCGCCGCCGGGCAGCACCAGGCGGGTGCCGTGGTCCTCCTCGTCCTCGCGGACCTGGATGCCCGCCTCGCGGATCAGCGGGAGCAGTTCGGCCGCAGGGCCCAGGTCGCCTTCGGCGACGACGTACGCGGGCGGCTGGGCCTTCTCCGCGGTGTGCGGCTCGGGCCGCTCGGCGTCGTCCCCGTACGCGTACCAGCCGCGTCCCGTCTTGCGGCCGTGCCGGCCCGACTCGACGAGCCGCCGCTGGGCGAGCGAGGGCGTGAACCGCACGTCCTGGAAGAAGGCCTCCCACACGGAGCGGGTGACCGATTCGTTGACGTCCTGCCCGATGAGGTCGGTCAGCTCGAAGGCGCCCATCTTGAAACCGCCGGATTCGCGCAGGACGGCGTCGATCGTGGCGGGGTCGGCGGCCTGGGCCTCGTACACCGCGAAGGCCTCGGCGTAGAAGGGCCGCGCGATGCGGTTGACGATGAAGCCGGGGGTGTCGGCGCAGGCGACCGGGGTCTTCCCCCAGGCGCGTGCCGTCTCGTACGCGCGCGTGGCCGACGTGACGTCCGTCGCGAACCCGGAGACGACCTCCACGAGCGGCAGCAGCGGCGCGGGGTTGAAGAAGTGCAGGCCGACGAAGCGGCCGGGGTTGTGCAGGGCGCCGCCGATGGCGGTCACCGACAGGGAGGAAGTGTTGGTGGCGAGCAGGCAGTCGTGTGTGACGATCTCCTCGAGCTCGCGCAGTAGCTGCTGCTTGACGTCGAGCCGCTCCAGGACGGCCTCGACGACGAGATGGGAGTCGGCCAGTTCGGCAAGGCTCTCGGCGGGGCGCAGGCGGGCGCGCGCGGCGTCCCGGTCGGCGCCGGTCAGCCGGTCCTTCTCGACCAGCCGGTCGAGGCGGGCGCCGATGGTCTCGGCCGCGGCCCGGGCCCGGCCGGGGACGGCGTCGTACAGCCGCACGGGGTGGCCCGCGACCAGTGCGACCTGGGCGATGCCCTGGCCCATGGTGCCCGTGCCGACGACGGCCACCGGGTCGGCGAGGTCGAGTGCTGTCATGCTCGCGATCCTCCCGCACGGGGTTTTCCACAGCTTCAGCGGACCCCCTTGTCCCGACCGATCGTTCGGTTACTCTAGCCCTGTCTGCCCATTTGTGCCCAGGTCGCGAGCTCAACGGAGAGCTCTAGAGACGAGGAGTTGGTCCCTGATGGCCGCCGAACTCACCGCGCACCAGCTGATCGCCCAGCACCGGCCCACTCTCGACCAAGCGCTGGAAACGATCCGCACGCGCGCGTACTGGTCCCCGCACCCCGAGCACCCCAAGGCGTATGGCGAGAACGGCAGCCTGGGCATGGCGGAGGGCAAGGCCGCCTTCGATGCCCTCCTGGGCAGCCGCCTCGACCTGGGCCAGCCCGGCACTGACGACTGGGTGGGCGGCGAAGTCTCCCCGTACGGCGTCGAGTTGGGTGTCACGTACCCGCACGCGGACATCGACGTGCTGCTGCCCGCCATGCGCGCGGGTCAGCGGGCCTGGCGTGACGCGGGTGCGGAGATGCGCGCGGTGGTGTGCCTGGAGATCCTCAAGCGGATCAGCGACCGCACGCATGAGTTCGCGCACGCCGTCATGCACACCAGTGGCCAGGCCTTCATGATGGCGTTCCAGGCGGGCGGCCCGCACGCCCAGGACCGCGGACTGGAGGCGGTGGCGTACGCGTATGTGGAGCAGGTCCGCACCCCGGACACCGCGGAGTGGACCAAGCCCCAGGGCAAGCGTGAGCCCCTCGCGCTGAACAAGCAGTTCATGCCGGTGCCGCGCGGCATCGCGCTGCTGATCGGCTGCAACACCTTCCCGACGTGGAACGGCTATCCGGGCCTGTTCGCCTCCCTGGCCACAGGCAACGCGGTCCTGGTGAAGCCCCACCCGCGCGCGGTGCTGCCACTCGCCCTCACCGTGCAGGTCGCGCGCGAGGTGCTCGCCGAGGCGGGCTTCGACCCGAACCTGGTGGCCCTGGCCGCCGAGCGTGACTCGGAAGGCATCGCGAAGACCCTGGCCGTGCGCCCGGAGATCCGGATCATCGACTACACGGGCTCGACGGCGTTCGGCGACTGGCTGGAG
Organism: Streptomyces pseudoechinosporeus; assembly: GCF_054783935.1. NCBI lineage: Bacteria > Bacillati > Actinomycetota > Actinomycetes > Kitasatosporales > Streptomycetaceae > Streptomyces > Streptomyces pseudoechinosporeus. Next base: position 56,140 of record NZ_BAAGPS010000094.1, on the reverse strand, counting down.
GCCAACGCCCGGCAGGCGCAGGTCTACACGGAGAAGGCCGGCGTCAACACGGTGATCGTGGAGTCGACCGACAACTACAAGGGGATGCTGTCGAACCTGGCCTTCTCCTTGTCCCTCTACAGCGGCCAGATGTGCACGACCCCGCAGAACCTGCTGATCCCCCGCGACGGCATCCGTACGGAGGAGGGCCCCAAGTCGTACGACGAGGTGGTCGCCGATCTCGCGAAGTCGGTCGGCGGACTCCTCGGGGACGACGCCCGCGCGAACGCCCTGCTCGGCGCGATCGTGAACCCGGACGTGAAGGCCCGCCTGGAGGCCGCGTCGGGCCTCGGCGAAGTCGCCCTGGCCTCAAGGGAGATCCGCAACCCGGAGTTCCCGGACGCGGTCGTCCGTACACCCGTGATCGTGAAGCTGGACGGCGCCAAGCCCGATGCCGAGGCGGCCTACATGAGCGAGTGCTTCGGGCCGGTGTCCTTCGCGGTCGCGGTCGACTCGGCCGAGGAGGCCGTGGAGCTGCTGCGGCGGACGATCAGGGACAAGGGTGCGATGACCGTCGGCGCGTACACCACCTCCCAGGAGGTCGAGCAGATCGTGCAGGAGGCCTGCCTGGAGGAGTGCGCCCAGCTCTCGCTGAACCTGACCGGCGGGGTGTACGTCAACCAGACGGCGGCCTTCTCGGACTTCCACGGCTCGGGCGGCAACCCGGCGGCGAACGCGGCGCTGTGCGACGGAGCGTTCGTGGCGAACCGCTTCCGGGTGGTGGAGGTGCGTCGGGAGGCGTGAGCCTTCCGGATGCTCAGGCCGGGCGGACGTCAGGGCCGCCCGGCACCGGCCCGCTTCCGGCTCCGCCCCCGGTCGCGCTCCAGTGGAACAGCGTCATGGCCACACTGGTGGCGAGGTTGTAGCTGGAGACCTGGGGGCGCATCGGCAGGGACACCAAGTGGTCGGCGCGGGCGCGCAGTCCGGGCGACAGTCCGCTGCGCTCGGAGCCGAAGGCGAGCAGGGCGTCGTCCGGGAGCTTGAGGCCACGGATGTCCTCGCCCTCCGGGTCGAGGGCGAACACCGGGCCCGGGGGCAGTTCGTGCACGGCGAGCCGCTCCACGGCCGTCGCGAAGTGCAGCCCCGCCCCGCCGCGTACGACGGTGGGATGCCAGGGGTCGAGGGTGCCCGTGGTGACCACACCGGTCGCTCCGAAGCCGGCGGCGAGACGGATCACGGCTCCGGCGTTGCCCAGGTTGCGCGGATTGTCGAGGACTACGACGGGGGTGGGCCGGGGGACGCGGGCCAGCGTCTCCAGGTTGGCCGCACGGGAGGGACGTACCGCCAAAGCGGCCACCGCGGTGGGGTGTGGACGGGAGACGAGGGCTTTGAAGACGTCCTCCGGGACCTCCGCCAGAAGCCCGTCAAGCGTGTCCCGTACGTCCGGGGCCAGTTCCTCGGCCAGCGCGAGGGCGGCCTGCCGGTCGGGGGTGACGGCCACCGGGACCTCGGCGTGGAAGCGTACGGCGTGCTTGAGGGCATGGAAGCCGTCGAGCAGTACGGCGGTGTCGGCGAGCCGGTGCCAGGCGCGTACGGGGTCGTGGTGCGGGGCCGTCATGCGGTGAAGCCTACGTGCGGGTGCTCGGCCTCCTCCGGGGTGCGCTGATCACCCTTGCGGGGTCCCGGCAGCGTAGGGCGGCCGCGCGAAAACAGCCGCACGCGCGCGCGTGCCGCCCGTCCGCCGAGGCGTCGCAGGAAGGACGTCGGCAGGAAGACCGCGTCCGCCGCGATCATGGCGAGCGAGAAGAACGGCAGGCCGAGAACCACGGCGATCACGGCGTGCTCGGTGATCATGGCTGCCAGCAGGATGTTCTTCACCCGCCGGTTGAACAGCGTGAAGGGGAAGGCGACCTGCACGACGACCGTCCCGTACGTCACCAGCATCACCAGCGTGCCGTTCGCGGACAGCAGGTCGGAGAGGGCGGGCCAGGGCGAGAAGTAGTCGAGGTGGAGCGGGTAGTAGACGGCGGTGCCGTCCTGCCAGCGCGAGCCCTGGATCTTGTACCAGCCGGCGGTCGCATAGATCAGGCACGCTTCGGCCATGATCATGAACAGGGCGGCGTTGTGGACGAGATTGGCGACGACGTCCAGGAAGATCCGCGGCTCGGCGGTCCGCGCACGGCGTGAGACGACCCACCACAGGCCCTGCACCGCCCACAGCCCCCAGAAGACCGTCAGCCAGCCGCCCAGGAAGCCGCCGTCGATCCTCCCCGCGAGCGTGGCCGCCGCCAGCAGGAATCCGAGCACGCCCCACAGGGCGGGACCCACCCTGTCCGGGCCGGAACGTTCTCCACGCGCGCGTGCCTCACGCGCGCGACGTTCCCGCCGCTCGTCCAGGGACCACACCTGACCGCAGCGCGTGAACACCAGGTAGATCGCCATCAGATGGATGACGTTGTCGCCGCCGTCGCCCATGAAGACGCTGCGGTTCTGCAGCGAGAGCACGCCGATCATGAAGAGCACCGACATGGCACGGGTGCGCCAGCCCAGCATCAGCAGGGCGCTCGACAGCACGGCCAGTGCGTAGACGATCTCGAACCAGGTCTGGCTGTCGGACCACATCAGGGCCGTGAAGGCGTGGTTGTCCGCGATGAGCTGCTGGGCGAGGTCCCAGCTCCAGGGGCCGTCGGGCCCGTACATGTCCCGGCGGTGCGGGAACTCCCGCAGCAGGAACAGCAGCCAGGTGGCGGCGAAGCCGATGCGTATCACGGCGGTCTGGTACGGGCCGAGCGCCGAACCCGTGACCCAGGCGATGCCGTGCGCGAGTTTCCGGTCGAGGCGGGGTTTGTGGTCGAGGGTGCCGGTGCGGTCGTCGCTGCTCACTGGGCCCCCGCCTCTGTGCCGGCGTCGCGCGTGCCCGCCGCCCTGTCGGTCTCGGTCACCGGCCACCAGGGCAGTTCACGGAAGACGGGCTTGTCGGACACCTGCTCTGTGCTCCACTCCGGAGGCGGCACGTTAGTCGTACGGGAGCGGACCTGGACCTGCTGGACGACCGCGCCCCGGCCGCCCGCCTGCTCACGGTCCAGGCGCAGCACCACGAGGCGGCGCAGATAGCGCTCGGCGAGGGCGCCGCGCAGTCCGTCGGGACGGTTCTCGTTGTCGTGCGTGGCCACATAGAAGTCCCAGGCGCGGCGCAGTGCGTTCTGCTGGGTGTGACTGGGCAGCAGATTGCCGTCGATGGCCGCGCCGTCCAGCGCCGAGAGGTCGTACCAGCGGGTCATCCGTATGCCGCCGTCCGCGGCCCGCACCTCGGCGCGGACCTGGACCGCGATGTTCTGCTGCAGCGGGTTGGGGGCGAAGAGCTTCCAGTTCTGCTCGAACTCGGGATAGACCCACTCGTCGATCGCCTGTCCATGCTGCTTGGTGACCGTGTTCGAGGGCGCGACGTGCAGAAACATCGTGCCGAAGTGCACACAGGCGGCGACCGTGACGACGGCGAGGGCCAGGGCGACGGCGATCTGGTAGCGGAGGGAAAGGACGGCTATTCCGGTGGGGGGAGGGGGCGCGGGGTCGTTCGGTGGGTGAAAGTCGGCAGCGGCGGGCTCGGGCTCGTCCGGCAGCTCGTGCCGGGGGTTCGAGCCCTCGTCGTACGCGTCCATTCCGCCCCGTTTCCCGATGTCCGCCAGATTCCTGTCGCCGGCCGGCGAGGTGCCGTACCGCCCGCGGGGTGCCGCGCCGCGACGTTCGCACCGGCACGGTACTTAAGGCCGCCCGCCCGGCACAGCCCCAACGAACACAGCGGCCATGACCGTGACGTTGTCCACAGCGGGTTATCCACAGCGGTTGACACCTTAGGGCCCTCGTCCCACCATTGAATCGGACGAACCGAACGATCGGTCGGTAGCTTGATCTAGGTCGAGGGGGACCACATGGCGACAGCAGCCGAGCACCGCACCGCCCGCGCACAGGCGGACGGGACGGCGGACGAGGCCGCGCGGACAGCGGCGTACGAGGCTGTCTTCGACGCCGCCGTGGCCGCCGACGACCGCATCGAGCCGCGCGACTGGATGCCTGACGCCTACCGCTCGACACTGGTCCGGCAGATCGCGCAGCACGCCCACTCCGAGATCATCGGCATGCAGCCGGAGGCCAACTGGATCACGCGCGCGCCCTCCCTGCGCCGCAAGGCGATCCTGATGGCCAAGGTCCAGGACGAGGCCGGCCACGGGCTCTACCTCTACAGCGCGGCGGAAACACTCGGCACCAGCCGGGAGGAGCTGCTCGACAAGCTGCACACCGGCCGCCAGAAGTACTCGTCGATCTTCAACTACCCGACGCTGACATGGGCGGACGTAGGCGCCATCGGCTGGCTGGTGGACGGCGCCGCGATCACCAACCAAGTGCCCCTGTGCCGCTGCTCTTACGGGCCGTACGCGCGCGCGATGGTGCGCATCTGCAAGGAGGAGTCCTTCCACCAGCGCCAGGGATACGAGCTGCTGCTGGCCCTCAGCCGCGGCACGCCGGAGCAGCACGAGATGGCGCAGGACGCGGTGAACCGCTGGTGGTGGCCCTCGCTGATGATGTTCGGCCCGCCCGACGACGAGTCCGCGCACTCCGCGCAGTCGATGGCCTGGAAGATCAAGCGGCACTCGAACGACGAACTGCGCCAGCGCTTCGTGGACATCTGCGTCCCCCAGGCCGAGTCCCTCGGACTCACGCTCCCCGACCCGGAGTTGAAGTGGAACGAGGAGCGGGGGCACCACGACTTCGGAGCGATCGACTGGACGGAGTTCCGGGAGGTCCTCAGGGGCAACGGCCCGTGCAACGAACAGCGGATAACGCAGCGCAGGCAAGCGCACGAAGAAGGCGCATGGGTACGGGAAGCGGCCGCGGCATACGCCGGCAAACACGCCGCGGGCAACGGGGAGGCGCGAGCATGACCACCAACGACTGGCCCCTGTGGGAGGTCTTCGTGCGCTCGCGCCGCGGACTCTCGCACACCCACGCCGGCAGCCTGCACGCACCGGACGCCGAGCTGGCGCTGCGCAACGCCCGCGATCTGTACACCCGGCGCGGCGAGGGCGTCTCCATCTGGGTCGTCCCCTCCGCCGCGATCACGGCGTCCTCACCGGACGAGAAGGACCCCTTCTTCGAACCGGCCGCCGACAAGCCGTACCGCCATCCGACGTTCTACGACATCCCGGAAGGAGTGAAGCACCTGTGACGGTCACCGCCGGTTCCGCAGCCGCCCTCGCCCTCGGCGACGACGCCCTGGTGCTGTCGCACCGGCTGGGGGAGTGGGCGGGCAAGGCGCCCGTCCTCGAAGAGGAAGTGGCCCTCGCCAACATCGCCCTCGACCTGCTGGGCCAGGCGCGGGTGCTCCTGTCGATGGCCGGCGACGAGGACGAGCTGGCGTATCTCCGCGAGGAGCGCGCCTTCTGCAACCTCCAGCTGGTCGAGCAGCCGAACGGCGACTTCGCCCACACGATCGCCCGCCAGCTGTACTTCTCCACCTACCAGCGGCTGCTGTACGCGGAACTGGCCACCTCAGAGAGCGAGTTCGCCCCGCTCGCGGCCAAGGCCGTCAAGGAGGTCGCCTACCACCAGGACCACGCCGAGCAGTGGACGCTGCGACTGGGCGACGGCACGGCCGAGAGCCATCAGCGGATGCGACGGGCGTGCGAGGCGCTGTGGCGGTACACCGGTGAGATGTTCCAGCCGGTCGAGGGGGTGGACGTCAACTGGGCGACTCTGGAGACCAGTTGGCTGAAGTCCGTCTCCGCCGTCCTGCGCCGGGCGACCCTCGACGTTCCGGAGGGACCGCGGTCCGGGGCGTGGACCGCGGGCGCCGGACGCCAGGGGCTGCACACCGAACCCTTCGGACGGATGCTCGCCGAGATGCAGCATCTGCACCGCAGTCACCCGGGGGCGTCATGGTGACCAGGACGACGCCCATCGAAGAGAAGGCGACTCTCCTCGAAGAGGAGACGACCGTCCTCGAAGAGGAGCTGCGCAGGCTCGCCGGTTCCGTGCCCGATCCCGAGTTGCCCGTCCTCACCCTGGAGGAGCTGGGCGTGCTCCGCGCGGTCCACATCCGTGGGGCCGGCTCGGTCGAGGTCGAACTGACGCCCACCTACACCGGCTGCCCGGCCGTCGAGGCCATGTCGGCGGACATCGAGAGGGTGCTGCACGAGCACGGGGTGCTGGAAGTGACCGTCCAGACCGTGCTCTCCCCTGCCTGGACGACGGACGACATCTCGGACGAAGGACGCCGCAAGCTGCAGGAGTTCGGGATAGCGCCGCCGCGTACACAGCGGGCGACAGGGCCGGTTCCGATATCGCTCGGCCCGACGCGGACGGCCGCGCACACTCCGGGCAGGGTGGCCGACGCCCCACCGGATACGGGCCCGGAGGCGGACCCCGTGCGCTGTCCGCACTGCGGCTGTGCCGACACCGAACTGCTCAGCCGCTTCTCGTCCACCGCGTGCAAGGCGCTGCGGCGCTGTCTGTCCTGCCGTGAACCGTTCGACCACTTCAAGGAGTTGTGATGGCCCGCTTCCACACGCTCCCGGTGGCCGCGGTCGACCGGCTCACCGACGACTCCGTCGCTCTGACCTTCGCGGTGCCGCCGGAGCTGCGCGAGGAGTACCGGTACGCGCCGGGCCAGCACCTGGCGCTGCGGCACACGATCGACGGCGCGGAGATACGGCGTACGTACTCGATCTGCTCGCCGGCGCCCGTCCCCGCGGAGGGCGACGGCCCCCGGACGCTGCGGGTCGGGGTGCGGCTGGTCGAGGGCGGGGCCTTCTCGGCGTACGCCCTCAAGGAGATCGGTGTAGGCGACGAGCTGGAGGTGATGACGCCGGCCGGCCGCTTCACACTCGAACCGGCGCCCGGGCTGTATGCGGCGGTGGTCGGCGGCAGTGGCATCACCCCCGTGCTGTCGATCGTCACGACGCTGCTGGCTCGGGAGCCCGAGGCGCGGTTCTGCCTCATACGCAGCGACCGTACGTCCGCCTCGACGATGTTCCTGGAGGAGGTCGCCGATCTGAAGGACCGCTTTCCGGAGCGGTTCCAGCTGGTGACGGCGCTCTCCCGGGAGGAGCAGCAGGCCGGTCTGCCCTCCGGGCGGCTCGACCGGGAGCGGCTCACGGGGCTGCTTCCGGCGCTGCTGCCCATCGACGCGGTCGCGGGCTGGTTTCTGTGCGGGCCGTTCGGGCTGGTGCAGGGGGCAGAGCGGGCGTTGCGCGATCTCGGGGTGGCGCGGAGCCGTATCCATGAGGAGATCTTCCATGTGGACGACGGGGCCACACCGGCTGCCACCGTGCCGACTCCCGCGCACAGCACGGTGACCGCGCGGCTCGACGGGCGCGCGGGCACCTGGCCGGTGCGGGACGGCGAGCCGCTCCTGGAGACGGTGCTGCGCAACCGCCCTGACGCGCCGTACGCCTGCCGGGGCGGGGTGTGCGGAACCTGTCGGGCGTTCCTGGTCTCCGGCGAGGTCCGGATGGACCGCAACTTCGCGCTGGAGCCGGAGGAGACGGAAGCGGGGTATGTGCTGGCGTGCCAGTCCCATCCGGCCACGGAGAGGGTGGAGTTGGACTTCGACCGGTGACCTTTGGCCCGTGAGCTTCGGCGGGTGAAGGTTCGCTCGCCGACGGCTCCCTTCCTGTCGCGCCGTTCCCTTTTCGTAGAACCTGTTCTACCTTGACGCTCCGTCAGATCCATCGTCGGTCCATCAGATCCGTCCGATGGATCAGGTACGTGGGAGGACAGGCTGTGGACTTCACCTTCAGCGAGGAGCAGCAGGCGGCCGTGGAGGCGGCGAAGGCGGTGTTCGCCGGGGTAGCGCCGGACGGGGTGCCCTCACCCGCGCTCACCGCGGGCGCCGTCGCGGACGACTTCGACCGGGCGCTGTGGGCCAAGCTCGCCGACGCCGACCTGCTGAGCCTGCTGCTCGACGCGCGCTATGGCGGGGCAGGCTTGGACGCCATCGCGCTGTGCCTGGTGCTGCGCGAGTCAGCGAAGGTGCTCGCGCGGGTGCCGCTGCTGGAGAGCAGTGCGGCGGCGCTTGCCGTGCAGACGTACGGCGGTGAGGAGTTGAAGGCGGAGCTGTTGGCGAGGGCCGGGCGGGGCGAGGTGGTGCTGACCGTCGCCGCGAACGGCCGTACCGGACACGACGGTGCCGAACTGGCCGTCACCGCACACCGGGAAGGCGACGCGTGGGTGCTGGACGGGGCGCAGACAGCGGTGCCCTGGGCGTACAACGCGGACTTCGTCGTGGTGCCCGCGCTGAGCACCGGTTCGGGCCGCGCCGTGCTCGCCCTCGTGCCGCGCGTCCACGAAGGCGCCGTACTCGCCGAGCAGTTCTCCACGACGGGTGAACGGCTCGGCGAACTCCGGCTGGACTCCGTACGCCTCGCCGCCCGTGACGTCATCGACGCCGACGGCGCCTGGGAATCACTGCGGGATCTGCTCGCCACCGGAACGTGTGCGCTGGCGCTCGGCCTCGGCGAGGGCGTCCTCGGGATGACGAGTGAATACACCAGCAAGCGGGAGCAGTTCGGGTTCCCGGTCGCCACGTTCCAGGCGGTGGCCGTGCAGGCCGCCGACCGCTATATCGACCTGCGCGCCATGGAGGCGACCCTCTGGCAGGCTGCATGGCGGATCAGCACGGGGGCAGGCGGGGCGCTGCCCGCGTCCGGCGACATCGCCGTGGCCAAGGTCTGGGCCTCCGAGGGCGTACGACGCGTCGTGCAGACCGCGCAACATCTGCACGGAGGCTTCGGCGCCGACACCGACTACCCGCTGCACCGCTACCACGCCTGGGCCAAGCACCTGGAGCTCTCCCTCGGCCCGGCAGCAGCCCATGAGGAGACGCTGGGGGATCTGCTGGCGGCGCATGCGCTGGGGTGAGCGGCGGAGTGCGGCACGTAGCCGCTGGAGTCGCTGAGGACCAGGCGCCTCACGGGGGGCCGTGGGTGACGCGCTGAGCGGACTTGCTGAAGTACGGTGCGGCACCGCGCCCCTTCAGAGGCGCGGTGCTGTATCAATGTGCGGCTGCGCCGCGACGGGGATCCCCCTCGAGCGAAGCCGAGAGTGGAGGAGAAGCCGAGAGTGGGGGAACGACCAGCCACAACGGACCCGCAGCTTCAAACCGCATCCCCAGCGGAGCGCTAAAGCACGAAGCCCGGCTGACCCTTGTCGTCGACCACGGGGCGGCCGGTGGCTGCCCAGACCTGCATACCGCCGTCGACGTTCACCGCGTCGATGCCCTGCTGGACGAGGTACATCGCGACCTGCGCGGAACGGCTGCCCGAGCGGCAGATCACATGGATCCTGCCATCCTGCGGCGCCGCCTCGGTCAACTCGCCGTAGCGCGCCACGAATTCACTGATGGGGATGTGCAGCGCCCCCGCCGCGTGACCGGCCTGCCACTCATCGTCCTCCCGGACGTCCAGCAGAAAGTCTCCGTCCGCGAGATCCCCGACCTCGACCGTGGGCACACCAGCTCCGAAATGCATACCCCCGACGCTACCCGACTCACCCACCACCTGCGGCCGGCCCATCCACCGTGCGGCTCCACAGCCCGGCGAAGCTAGCCGAGCAACTCCGCCAGCTCCGCCTCGCGCTCGTTCACCTGCGTCAGCAGCTGCTCGGCGATCTCCTCCAGCAGCCGGTCGGGGTCGTCCGGGGCCAGCTTGAGCATCGAGCCGATCGCGCTCTCCTCCAGGTCGCGGGCCACGATGCTGAGCAGTTCCTTGCGCTGGGCCAGCCATTCGAGGCGGACGTAGAGCTCCTCGCTGCGGCTCGGACGCCATTCTTTGGGTACGGGCCCGGCGGCCCACTCCTCGGACAGCTCCTGGAGCAGGGCCTCGTCTCCGCGGGCGTACGCGGCGTTGACCCGGGCGATGAACTCGTCGCGCCGTCGGCGCTCGGCGTCGTCCTGCGCCAGGTCGGGGTGCGCCTTGCGGACCAGTTCGCGGTAGAGCTTGCGGGCCTCGTCGCTCGGGCGCACGCGCTGCGGTGGCCGTACCGGCTGCTCGGTCAGCATGGCCGAGGCCTCCGGGGACAGCCCGTCCGAGTCGAGCCAGCCGTGGAACAGCTCCTCGACCCCCGGCATCGGCATGACCCTGGCCCGCGCCTCCTGCGCCTTGCGCATGTCCTCCGGGTCGCCGGTGCGGGCGGCCCGGGCCTCGGCGATCTGCGCGTCCAGTTCGTCGAGCCGCGCGTACATCGGCCCGAGCCTCTGGTGGTGCAACCGGGAGAAGTTCTCCACCTCGACGCGGAAGGTCTCCACCGCGATCTCGTACTCGATCAACGCCTGCTCGGCCGCACGCACGGCCCGCTCCAGCCGCTCCTCCGGCCGCACCTGCTCCTCACCGGAACCTTCGCTGGTGGAATCCTCGCCGGCGGTACCCTCATCGGCCGATGCCTTGTCCCCAGCCGTCGCCTCGTCCCCGGCCGGCGGAGCATCATCCGCCGACGGCTCCGGAGCCCCTTCCTCAACAGGCGGCTCGGACTGGGACTGCTCAGCTTCCGGGGTCATCACCCACCCAGCCTAGGTCACGAGCCGACCGCCCACCGGAGCACCCGTGCACGGGATCCTGAGCTGCCCGGCTCATCAAAGGCCTTGGTCTGCTGCGCAAGTGAGTGTTGGAGTCCCGGTCCGCCGGACAGGCCCGAGGGGGCTCCCCCTCCCCTCCCCCCGCCCGTCCCT
>NZ_BAAGPS010000094.1:25989-45432 GCF_054783935.1 Streptomyces pseudoechinosporeus | reverse complement strand
ACTCCCCCACAACCCTCCCCACCCGCACAGCCCCCACCAACTCCGCATGATCCGCCTCGGTGCGGTCCGCGTAAGCCACCGAGAAGGACGCGATCGCCTCGTCCAGCTCCTCGCTCTTGCCGCAGTAGCCCGCGATCAGTCGGGGATCGGCGCTGTGGGCATGGGCGCGGGCCAGCAGGGCGCCCGTCATGCGGGCGTAGTCGTCGATCTGGTCGGCGGCCAAGGCCGCGGGGTCGACGCTGCCCTTGCGGTTACGGAACTGGCGTACCTGGAAAGGCCGCCCGTCGACCGAGGTCCAGCCGAGCAGGATGTCGCTCACCACCTGCATGCGCTTCTGGCCGAGGACGACACGGCGCCCCTCGTGCTCGACCGTCGGCACCGTCAGGCCCGCCGTCTTCAGGTGCGGCAGCAGGGCGGAGGGTCGGGTCTCCTTGACCTGGAGGACGAGAGCTTCGCCACGGTGGTCCAGCAGGAGCACCACATACGAGCGCAGGCCCACGCTTCCCGTGCCGACCACTCGGAACGCGACGTCGTGCACCGCGTACCGTGCGAGGAGCGGGAGGCGGTCCTCGGAGAGCGTGGTCAGGTACTCCTCCAGCGACGCCGCCACCCCGGCGGCCTCCGCGTCGGATATGCGCCGCAGCACCGGCGGCGCATCGACGAAGCGGCGTCCGCCATCCTCGACCGGCTCCGTCGACTTCGCGGCGAAGCGGCCACTGGTGTTGGCCCGCGCCTTCTCCGAGACCCGCTCCAAGGTGCCCAGCAGGTCGTGGGCGTCGGTGTGCGAGACCAGTTCCTCGTCCGCGATGGCGTTCCAGGCGTCCAGGACCGGGAGTTTGGCGAGCAGCCGCATGGTGCGCCGGTAGGAGCCGGTCGCGTAGTGCGCCGCCTTGCGGCAGGTGTCCTCGTCCGCTCCCGCCTCCCGGCCCGCGAGGACCAGCGAGGTAGCGAGCCGTTTGAGGTCCCACTCCCAGGGACCGTGCACCGTCTCGTCGAAGTCGTTCAGGTCGATGACGAGGCCGCCGCGCGCGTCCGCGTACAGGCCGAAGTTCGCCGCGTGCGCGTCCCCGCAGATCTGCGCGCCGATGCCCGTCATGGGCGTACGCGCCAGGTCGTACGCCATGAGTCCGGCCGAACCGCGCAGGAAGGCGAAGGGAGTGGCCGCCATCCTTCCGACCCGTATCGCCGTGAGCTCGGGGATGCGGCCTCGGTTGGACTCCTCGACGGCGGTCACGGCGCCCGGACGGTCACCGTTCCCACCCAGGGAGGCATGCGCGGCTCGCGGCACCCGCTCCCGCAACGCCTTGCCCTCTTCCTTGGGCGACCCCTGCGTCGGCCACTGCGCGAACCCGCGCACCCCGGCAACCCTGGCCTGTCCAGCCTGCCCAGTCCGTGCCGCCACCGCGCCACCGCTCTCGCTCACTCCGACCGCCTCCCCCGTGCACGAACATCAACTCGCCACGACGGTACAGCCGGACACCGACCCGCGTGAGTCCCTGTGGACAACTCCACGCCTGTGGAAAACACCAGGTATTCCCTGTGATTGTCCTCACCCGAGACGCCCCGGGGCGACCCGAGACGAGCCCGAGGCGACCCGGGCCCACCCAGCCCTCGGACAACGCGAAAGCCCCGCAGGTCCAAGACCTACGGGGCTTCAACTGTGCGCGAGGGGGGAGTTGAACCCCCACGCCCTTGCGGGCACTGGAACCTGAATCCAGCGCGTCTGCCTATTCCGCCACCCGCGCATTGGGTGTGTCGTCCGTCTCTCACCCGTGGGTGCGAGCGCCTGGCGACATGCAGAAGATTAGCACGCTGCCAAGGGTGGATTCACATCCCTTTCCGGGGGCAGCAACGAGGCAGGGACGAGGCGGCAGACCACGGCATCACCTGCGCAGCCGCCCCTTGCGGTGCCTTGTGCCTCACCGCTTCCACCCCGTACGTATCGGCCAGAACCTGTTCACGTATCAACCTCGTACCGGTCCTGGCCATCTCCCCAGGAGGCGGACAGGGTCCACAGTCGGGTGCGGGACACTGTGGTGAAGCCACCTCTACGATCCTTCCCATGAGAGTGCCCAGGGGGAGTTCGAAGAGGAGCTCCGAAGGGAACTTCGGGAGGGAACTTCAGTGGGCGTCGACACCCGTCGACCGTGCCGACAGGGGGAACCACCCGATTTCCCGGCGCGTGGATACGATCAGTGAGCAGTACCAGGACAGCGACGAAGGAGGAGGTGCCCCATGGGAGTCCTGAAGAAGTTCGAGCAGCGTCTCGAAGGTCTGGTCAACGGCACCTTCGCCAAGGTGTTCAAGTCCGAGGTCCAGCCCGTCGAGATCGCGGGCGCGCTCCAGCGCGAGTGCGACAACAACGCGACGATCTGGAACCGCGAGCGGACCGTCGTCCCCAACGACTTCATCGTGGAGCTGAGTACGCCGGACTTCGAGCGTCTCAGCCCCTACTCCGGCCAGCTCGGCGACGAGCTCGCCGGCATGGTGCGCGACTACGCGAAGCAGCAGCGCTACACCTTCATGGGCTCCATCAAGGTCCATCTGGAGAAGGCGGACGACCTCGACACCGGCCTGTACCGGGTACGCAGCCGTACGCTCGCCTCCTCCGCCAGCCAGCAGGCTCCGGAGCGCGCTCCCGCAGGAGGCCCGGCCGCCCGCCCCGGGGGCTACGGCTACCCGCCGCAGGCCGCCCAGCCGACGGGCGCTCCTCCCATGCCGTCCGCGCCGCCGCCCGGCCGTCCCGGCCCCGCGTCGCCGATGGCCCAGGGCCGTAGTGCCGCGGCTCCCGGCCCGCTGCCCGGTGCGCGCGTACGGCACTGGATCGAGATCAACGGCACCCGCCATCAGATCTCCCGCCCGACGCTGGTGCTGGGCCGCAGCACCGACGCCGACGTGCGGATCGACGACCCCGGCGTCTCGCGCCGGCACTGTGAGATCCGGACCGGAACGCCCTCGACGATCCAGGATCTCGGGTCCACCAACGGCATCGTGGTGGACGGGCAGCACACCACCCGCGCTACGCTCCGCGACGGCTCGCGGATCGTCGTGGGCAGCACCACCATCATTTACCGGCAAGCCGAAGGGTGAAGCGGGGGCAATGTCAGAGCTGACCCTCACGGTCATGCGGCTGGGTTTCCTGGCCGTACTGTGGCTGTTCGTGATCGTGGCCGTGCAGGTCATCCGCAGCGATCTGTTCGGAACGCGTGTCACACAGCGCGGCTCGCGCCGGGAAAGCGGACGGTCGCAGCAGGCCGCCCGGCAACAGGCCGCGCCCCCGCAGCAGCGCCAGCAGGCGAGCGGCGGCGGCCGTCAACGCCGCGGGGCGCCCACCAAGCTCGTCGTCTCCGAGGGCATCCTCACGGGTACGACGGTCGCGCTGCAGGGGCAGACCATCACGCTGGGGCGTGCGCACGACTCCACGATCGTCCTGGATGACGACTACGCCTCCAGCAGGCATGCCAGGATCTACCCGGACCGTGACGGCCAGTGGATCGTGGAGGACCTGGGGTCCACCAACGGCACGTATCTCGACCGGACCCGGCTGACGACCCCCACGCCGATTCCGCTGGGCGCGTCGATCCGCATCGGCAAGACCGTCATCGAGCTGCGGAAGTAGTACGACAATGAGCGAGCGGAGCGAGCACGCAGCGGCGGTCCCCTGGGTGGACCCCGGCGCGCTCCCGACCGGAGGGTGGGCACCGTGCGGATGTACCCGGAGCCGACGGGCGAGGTGCGCATGAGTCTGTCACTGCGCTTCGCCGCCGGATCGCACAAAGGCATGATCCGCGAGGGCAATGAGGACTCCGGTTATGCCGGTCCGCGCCTGCTCGCGATCGCCGACGGAATGGGCGGCCAGGCCGCCGGTGAGGTCGCCAGCTCCGAGGTGATCTCCACCATCGTCGCGCTCGACGACGACGTGCCGGGTTCCGACATCCTGACCTCGCTCGGCACGGCCGTGCAGCGCGCCAACGACCAGCTACGGCTGATGGTCGAGGAGGACCCTCAGCTCGAGGGCATGGGCACGACACTGACGGCGCTCCTGTGGACCGGGCAGCGGCTCGGCCTCGTGCACGTCGGCGACTCGCGCGCGTACCTGCTGCGGGACGGCGTACTGACACAGATCACCCAGGACCACACCTGGGTGCAGCGGCTCGTCGACGAGGGACGTATCACCGAGGAAGAGGCCACCACGCACCCGCAGCGCTCGCTGCTGATGCGCGCGCTGGGCAGCGGCGACCATGTCGAGCCCGACCTGTCGATCCGTGAAGTCCGCGCCGGCGACCGGTACCTGATCTGCTCCGACGGTCTGTCAGGGGTGGTCAGCCATCAGACGATGGAGGACACCCTCGCCAGCTACCAGGGGCCGCAGGAGACCGTGCAGCAGCTGATCGAGCTCGCGCTGCGCGGCGGCGGGCCCGACAACATCACGGTCATCGTGGCCGACGTACTCGACATCGACGGCGGCGACACCCTCGCGGGACAGCTCTCCGACACCCCGGTCGTCGTGGGCGCGGTCGCCGAGAACCAGCAGCAGCACCCCTTGCACGACGACGGCGCGATGCAGACGCCCGCAGGCCGCGCCTCCAGCCTCGGCCGCCCCGCGCCCTCAGGGGGCGGCGGCGAGTTCGGCCCGCCCGGCAGCGGCGACACCACCGGCTACGTCCCCACGGGCGGCTTCGGCGACTACACCGACGAGGACTTCGTCAAACCCCGCCGCGGACGCAAGTGGCTGAAAAGATCCCTCTACGGCGCGCTCGCGCTCGCCGTCATCGGCGGCGGACTGTACGGCGGATACCGCTGGACGCAGACGCAGTACTACGTCGGCACCAAGGGCACGCACGTCGCGCTGTACCGCGGTATCAGCCAGGACCTGGCCTGGGTTTCGCTGTCGAAGGTGGAGAAGGACCACCCCGAGATCGAACTCAAGTACCTGCCGCCGTATCAGCAGAAGCAGGTCAAGGCCACGATCGCCGAAGGCGGCCTCAGCGACGCCAGGTCGAAAATCGAGGAGTTGGCGACGCAGGCATCGGCTTGCAAGAAAGACGCCGAACGCAGGCAAGCCGAGAGCCGTAATAACTCTCAGACGGGTGAAGGCGAAGCAGGCGGCACCACCGGAACCACAAGGACCTCCGTGGCGTCAAAAGCGACACCGACGCCGAACCCGTCGCAGTCACCGTCCGCCGACCCGTCCCCCACCGCACCCACTCCCACACCCGGTCCCAGCCTCTCGGAGGAAGAGCAGAAGCTGGTCTCGCTGTGCGGTAAGCAGTAAGCAACGCACGCTGTGAGAGGCCCAGTTACACGATGAGCAGTACAACGAACCCATCGACGCACCATACGTCCACGATCGGCGCCATCGGCGCGCCCAGCCGGCGCAACACCGAGCTGGCGCTGCTGGTGTTCGCCGTCGTCATCCCGGTGTTCGCCTACGCCAACGTGGGCCTGGCCATCAACGACCAGGTCCCCTCCGGCCTGCTCGGCTACGGCCTGGGCCTCGGCCTGCTCGCCGCCGTCGGCCATCTCGTCGTACGGAAGTTCGCGCCGTACGCGGATCCGCTGATGCTGCCGGTGGCTACGCTGCTCAACGGACTCGGGCTGGTGCTCATCTGGCGCCTCGACCAGTCACGGCGGCTCCAGCAACTCGCCGAGAACGCGTACGGCTCCTTCAGCCCCTCGGCCCCCAAGCAGCTGCTGTACTCCGCCATCGGCATCGCGCTGTTCGTGGCGGTCCTCATGCTGCTCAAGGACCACCGCGTCCTGCAGCGCTACACGTACATCTCCATGGTCGCCGCCATCGTGCTGCTGCTCCTGCCCCTCGTTCCCGGCCTCGGCGCCAACGTCTTCGGCGCCAAGATCTGGATCAGCATCGCCGGCTTCTCCATCCAGCCGGGCGAGTTCGCGAAGATCATCATCGCGGTCTTCTTCTCCGGGTACCTCATGGTGAAGAGAGACGCCCTGGCTCTCGCAAGCCGCCGCTTCATGGGCCTGTACCTGCCGCGCGGCCGCGACCTCGGCCCGATCCTCACCCTCTGGGCCCTCAGCCTGCTCATCCTCATCTTCGAGAACGACCTCGGCTCGTCCCTGCTGTTCTTCGGCATGTTCGTGATCATGCTGTACGTCGCCACCGAGCGGACCAGCTGGATCGTCATCGGCCTGCTGATGTCCGCCGGCGGCGCGGTCGTCGTCTCCACCTTCGCCAGCCAGGTCCAGGTCCGTGTCAACGCCTGGCTCGACCCCTTCGGCTGCTACGAGACCTCCGGGGCCTGCGAGCAGATCGGTCAGTCGATCATGGCCTTCGGCTCCGGCGGCGTGCTCGGCACCGGCCTCGGCCAGGGCAACTCCGACCTCATCGGCTTCGCCGCCAACTCCGACTTCATCTTCGCCACCGTCGGCGAGGAGCTGGGCCTGGCCGGAGTCATGGCATTCCTGCTGCTGTACGCCTTGATCATCGAGCGGGGCATCCGCACCGCGCTGGCCGCCCGCGACCCCTTCGGCAAGCTGTTCGCCACCGGTCTCTCCGGCGCTTTCGCCCTGCAGATCTTCGTCGTCGCGGGCGGCGTCATGGGCCTGATCCCGCTCACCGGCATGACGATGCCGTTCCTCGCCTCCGGCGGCTCCTCCGTGATCGCCAACTGGGCCCTGGTCGGCATCCTGCTCCGCATCAGCGACACCGCACGCCGTCCGGCACCGGCCCCCGCCTCCAACCCCGACGCCGAAATGACCCAGGTGGTCCGCCCGTGAACAAGCCCCTGCGCCGCATCGCGATCTTCTGCGGGCTCCTCGTGATGGCCCTGCTCATCCGCGACAACTGGATCCAGTACGTCCAGGCGGACGCGCTGCAGAACCACGAGAACAACCGCCGCGTCTCCATTGAGCGCTACGCCCAGCCGCGCGGCGACATCATCGTCGACGGCAAGCCGATCACCGGCTCCACCGAGACCTCAAGCAGCGACTACAAGTACAAGCGCACCTACAAGAACGGCGAGATGTGGGCCCCCGTCACGGGCTACGCCTCGCAGGCCTTCGGCGCGACGCAGCTGGAGTCCATCGAGGACGGCATCCTCACCGGCAACGACGACCGGCTGTTCTTCCGCCGCACCCTCGACATGGTCACCGGCAAGAAGCAGGAGGGCGGCAACGTCGTCACCACCCTCAACGGCGCCGCTCAGAAGGCGGCCTTCGACGGCCTCGGCGACAAGAAGGGCGCCGTCGCCGCCATCGACCCGTCCACCGGTGCGATCCTGGCGCTCGCCTCCACGCCGTCGTACGACCCGTCGACGTTCGCCGGGAACTCCACGGACACCGACACCAAGGCCTGGACCAAGCTCCAGAAGAAGCAGAACCCCGACGACCCGATGCTCAACCGGGCACTGCGCGAGACCTACCCGCCGGGCTCCACCTTCAAGGTGGTCACCGCGGCCGCAGCCCTGGAGCACGACCTGTACACGGACCCCGACGCGAAGACCGACTCGCCGGACCCGTGGACCATGCCGGACACCACCACCGAGCTGCCGAACGAGGGCAACATCCCTTGTGAGAACGCCACACTCCGCACCGCCCTGAGGGTCTCCTGCAACACCGTCTTCGGCAAGGTCGGCTCCGACCTCGGCAAGGACAAGATGCTGGAGACCTCCGAGAAGTTCGGCTTCAACAAGGAGCAGTTCGTACCGGTCCGCTCCAGCGCCTCCGTCTTCCCGACCGCCATGGACAGGCCACAGACCGCGCTCAGCTCCATCGGCCAGTTCGACACCGCCACAACCCCCCTCCAGATGGCCATGGTGGCCTCGGCCATCGCCAACGACGGCACGCTCATGAAGCCGTACATGGTCGACCGACTGACGGCCCCGAACCTGGACGCCATCGACCAGCACGAACCGGAGAAGATGAGCGAGCCGCTCTCCGCGGACAACGCCCAGAAGCTCCAGTCGATGATGGAGACGGTCGTCGAGGACGGCACTGGCTTCCGCGCGCAGATCCCCAACGTCAAGGTCGGCGGCAAGACCGGTACCGCCCAGCACGGCGTCGACAACGAGCTGGCGCCGTACGCCTGGTTCATCTCGTACGCGAAGGGCGAGGACGGCAGCTCGCCGGTCGCCGTCGCCGTCGTCGTCGAGGACAGCCAGGCCGAACGTGAAGACATCTCCGGCGGCGGTCTCGCCGCACCGATCGCGAAGGACGTGATGAAAGCAGTACTCGACAGCAAGTGACCCCGCTCACGTCCCCTTCACATCGGTGCACGTTGCGATACCGGTCCTGTATCGAGTGACGGTTGTGGCCAGGTCAGTCAAGGCGAGCCGGGTACGGTATGCCCGGACAGCACACCGCCGGACCACACAACTGGGTGCGGTCGGAACCGACGGAGAGGGCTGGTAGGTAGCTATGGAAGAGCCGCGTCGCCTCGGCGGCCGGTACGAGCTGGGCCAGGTGCTCGGCCGTGGTGGCATGGCGGAGGTACATCTCGCCCATGACACACGGCTCGGACGCACCGTGGCAGTGAAGACGCTGCGCGCGGACCTCGCGCGCGACCCGTCCTTCCAGGCCCGGTTCCGCCGGGAGGCCCAGTCGGCCGCCTCGCTCAACCATCCCGCGATCGTCGCCGTGTACGACACGGGTGAGGACTACATCGAGGGCATCTCCATCCCGTACATCGTGATGGAGTACGTCGACGGGTCCACGCTGCGCGAGCTGCTGCACTCTGGGCGCAAACTGCTGCCCGAGCGCGCTATGGAGATGACCATCGGCATCCTCCAGGCCCTCGAGTACTCACACCGCAACGGCATCGTCCACCGCGACATCAAGCCCGCGAACGTCATGCTGACGCGCAACGGCCAGGTCAAGGTCATGGACTTCGGCATCGCCCGCGCCATGGGTGACTCCGGCATGACCATGACGCAGACCGCCGCGGTCATCGGCACCGCCCAGTACCTCTCGCCGGAACAGGCCAAGGGCGAGCAGGTCGACGCCCGGTCCGACCTGTACTCCACCGGCTGCCTGCTCTACGAGCTGCTGACAGTCCGGCCGCCGTTCGTCGGGGACTCCCCGGTCTCCGTCGCGTACCAGCACGTACGCGAGGAGCCGCAGCCGCCGAGCAACTTCGACCCCGAGATCACGCCCGAGATGGACGCCATCGTCCTCAAGGCCCTCGTCAAGGACCCGGACTACCGCTACCAGTCCGCCGACGAGATGCGCGTCGACATCGAGGCCTGCCTCGACGGCCAGCCCGTCGCGGCCACCGCCGCCCTGGGCTCCGTCGGCTACGGCGGCTATCCCGACGACAGGCCGACCACGGCCCTGCGCGCCACCCCCGGCGGCCAGCAGACGTCCATGCTCCCTCCGATGAACCCGGACGACGGCGGCTACGGCTACGACGACCGCGGCGGCCGCCGCCGCCCGAAGAAGAGCAACGCCTCTACGATCCTGCTGGTCGTCGCGGGTGTCCTGGTGCTGGTGGGCGCGATCCTGATCGGGAGGTGGGTGTTCAGCTCGACGGGCGGCACGGGCAACGAGACGTTTGAGGCACCCAACTTCGTCAACCGGACCTTGCCCGACGCTCGGGACATGGCGAAGAACGTCGACCTGAAGGTGACGACGACGGAGGATGCCTGCGAGAACACCCCGAGGGGCAGTGTCTGCGCACAGAACCCGAAGGCGAAGGACCCGGTCAGCAAGGGCGACACGATCGCGCTGACGGTGTCGACGGGGGCGCCGAAGGTGGCGGTGCCGAACGTCATCGGGGACAAGGAAGAGGCCGCCACGAGCGAGCTCGAGGGCGACGACTACCAGTTCAACGTCGAGACGGAGACCAAGGAGTCGGACGAGGAGCCCGGGACCGTCCTGGAGACGGACCCCGTATTCGGCAAGGAAGTGGAAAAGGGATCGACGATCACCCTCACCATCGCCGAGGAAAAGGAACAGTCGACCGTCCCCGACGTCACGGGCAGGACCTGTGACGAGGCCAAGGCACAGATGGTGGCCAACAACCTCGTAGGCGCCTGCGTCGAGGTGGAGACCGACGACGACAACCTGGTCGGCAAGGTCATCTCCACCGATCCGGCGGGCGGCTCCCCGGCCGAGCCGAACTCCCAGGTCAACATCCAGATCGGCAAGGAGGCCGAGGACGAGGAGCAGCAGGTCCAGGTCCCGAACGTGGTCGGCCAGACCCTCGACAACGCCAGGCGGATCCTTGAGGGCGCAAACCTGAATGTCGGCAACGTCAACTCTCAAGACGGCAACTCGTTGGTCATCGATCAGGACCCGGACTTCAACCAACAGGTCGCCGAGGACAGCGCGGTCAACCTGACCACCACCGGCGGCCAGGACAACGGCGGCAACAACAACGGCGGCGGTGACAACGGCGGCGGCTTCTTCGGCGGCGTCAACGGGGCCTCCGCCCGGAACGAGGACTGACGCCCGCCCCGTCCGCGTACAACCGCATACGTCAGAGCCCCGGCACCCAAGTTGAACTCTTGGGTGCCGGGGCTCTGACGTGTCACCGAACGCCCTCGCTGAACACCTGCTCGCACGTAGATCGTGTCTTCACATGTGATGACTTGTTGATCGGTGGGGTGGGGCATCGGAGCTCTGCCCTGGCCGTACGGCCGGACCACGAGCAGACGGGACAGAACGTGATCAACGAAGCGGCTCTACTGGAATCGAAGAGTCTGCGCGACAGCGCACTGGAACGCACGGACGTGCTCGACAGAGTCAAGGCGCTGTCGCTGCTGCCGGACGGCATGCATGTGACTACGGCGATGGTTGCGGCGTACTTCGAAGTAGGTCTCGAAGCAATCAAGTCGCTCGTCAAGGACCACAGGGGGGAGTTGGAAACCAGCGGCTACCACCTGCTGGTAGGCGAAGAACTGAGGTCCTTCAAGGACCTCAGTGGGCTTCAGTCACACACACGCTCCTTGGCGCTCTTCTCCCGCCGCGCCGTCCTCAACGTAGCCATGCTGCTCCGAGACAGCGAAGTCGCACGTCAGGTGCGTACGTACCTCCTCGACATGGAGTACTTGGCGCGCACCCAGCCTGTGGATAACCCTGTCCACAGGGACGCCGACTTCCCCTCCCTCGACGACCGCATCGATCAACGCATCAGCCACGTCCTCGGCAAAACCGTCGTCCCGATGTTCAACGCCCTGATCGAGACATCGAGCGAGCACCGCCGGGAATTGATCGCCCTGCGCAGCGGCGTCCAGCGCATCGAGCGCAAGCTCCAACAGCACAACGCCCGACTGCAGCGGCTGGAAGGCCCCCGAGAGAACCGGCCCCTCGCCGGAGTCATGGCATCCATGGACGCCATGAACGGGCGCGAGTTCGAGGAGCACGTCGCCCAACTGCTGCGCCGTGACGGCTGCACCGCAGTCGTCCTCCGAGGCGGCCATGGAGACCGGGGCGTAGACATCACGGCACGCACCGCCGACGGACGACACATCGCCGTCCAGTGCAAGAGATTCGCGCCATACGTATCCGTGACCAGCCCTGACGTCCAGAAGTTCATCGGGTCGGCCAAGGTCCTGTACAAGGCGGACGTGGCGCTCTACGTGGCCACATGTCCCTTCACGCGCGACGCCATGAACGTCGCGGCCGACGGCGGCGTCACACCAGTGGATCGCAGCTTGCTCGAAGCGTGGAGCGGCGGTACAGAACTGTCCGCCTTGAGCTGATCCGCTGTTGCCTCAAGGAGAAAGGGCCCGAAGTCGCAAAGGCTAGTTGCGGCTTCGGGCCCGGCTCATGTCGAGAGTGACATCACGTCACTCTCGCGCCTTCAGAATCTCACTGACGCAACTCCTCCGGCGGCGTCCGCTCGTCATCCACCTTCTCCACCCGCTCCAGCTCCCCCCACACCACGTACCGGTAGGTGGACGTGAAGACCGGCGTGCAGGTCGTCAACGTGATGTAGCGGCCCGCCTTCTTCTTGCCCGATTCCTTGGGGACGGGGGCGAGGACATCGACGTTGTACTTGGAGGTCTCGGGGAGGATCTCGTAGACCTTGTAGACGTACCACTCGTCCTTGGTCTCGAAGACGATCGGGTCGCCCTTCTTCAGCTTGTCGATGTTGTGGAACTTCGCACCGTGCCCGTCGCGGTGCGCGGCCAGCGAGAAGTTGCCCTTCTTGTCCTGCGGGAGCGCGGACTTGATCGGGTCGGTGTAGTAGCCGGCGGTACCGTCGTTGAGGGCCTTGCTTGAGGTGCCCTTCTTGACCAGCACCTCGCCGTTCTTCATCGCGGGTACGTGCAGGAAACCGATGCCGTCCTTGGTGTCCAGGCCGATCGGACCGCGGTCCTCGGCCCAGTGGTCGCGCACCTTGTCGCCCTGCTTGTCGGCCTTGCGGTCCGCGACGACGTTCGTCCACCACAGCGAGTAGGCCACGAACAGGCCGAGGATCAGGCCGGCCGTGATGAGGAGTTCACCGAAGACGCTGACGGCCATCGCGATCCGGCCGGGGCCGCGGCGGCGCGGCGCGGGCGAACGCGCCGGCGCCGCGGTCTGCTCTTCGTGGTCGGTCGTCGCTGCCACTCTTCATCTGTCCTTAACTGACGAGCGCATCGGGCTTCCCCTCGCTGCGCGGCCGTTCCTCGACCATCTTGCCCCAGACGATCATCCGGTACTTGCTGGTGAACTCGGGAGTGCAGGTCGTCAGAGTTATGTAGCGGCCCGCCGTGGTGAAACCCGACTCCTTGGGGATCGCGTCCAGGACGGCCGTGTTGCTCGGCGCCGTCACCGGCAGGATCGACGCCATCTTGTAGACGAAGTACTGGTCCTGCGTCTCCACGACGATCGGATCGCCCGGCTGGAGCCGGTTGATGTACCGGAACGGCTCGCCATGGGTGTTGCGATGCCCGGCAAGCCCGAAGTTGCCCGCCTTCGCCTCCGGCATCGCCGTCTTCAGATCGTCCTCCGCGTAGTGACCGACCATGCCGCGGTCCAGCACCCGCTTCTTGTCGATGCCCTCGGCGATCGGCACGACCACATCCAGCTTCGGAATGTGCAGGAGGGCGAAGCCCTGCCCCGGCTCGAACGCCCCCGGCTTCCGCTTACCGCTCGCCCAGTCGTTCTGCAGACTGCTCGCCGCGCTGCCCGCCTGGGCCTCCGCCCGGATGTTCGTCCACCACAGCTGGTACGTCACGAACAGCAGCATCAGCACGCCCGTGGTGATGAACACCTCACCGATCGCCCGGCTGGCCATCACCGCCACCCCCGGCTTCCGCGCCCGCGCCGCCCGCCGCGCCTCCACCCGCGAGAGAGGCGTCGCGCCCGGCTCCGCCGACTGCTCCTGCACCGCCCCGCCATGCCGCTTGGCGGCCTTACGCCGGGCCGCACGGCCACCGGCGGGGCCAGGGGCGGGCGTGGCAGACCTGGCCGCCCGCATGGACTCACTGTCCGGTACGCGCAGCGCGACGGTCTCTTCATCGATCGGGGGCATCGGAGCGGGCTCGTACGGCTCGGAGTACGCCTCCTCCTGCCACGCCTCCCCATACCGCGACTCCCCGGGCGAAGGCCTCCCGGGCGAAGGCTCGTCGTACGAGGGCGACGACGGAGGCTCCGCAGACGACGAAGCCGCCTGCTCCCCGTACCAGTCCCGCGCATACCCCTGCGGGTCGTACCACTCCTGCTCCGGCCCCGCAGCGCCTCCGTACGCGCCAGCGGCCCCGTACACGGTGTCCTCACCGTACGGGGCGGCACTGTCGCGCTCGGGGCGCAGGGCGGTCACGCCGTGGCCCTGCCCACCACTGGGGCAAGCCCCGTCGACCTCGCCACAGCCCCCGGGTCACCGCACACGGCCAGCCAGTTGGCCAGCATGCGGTGACCGTGCTCGGTCAGCACGGACTCGGGATGGAACTGCACACCCTCGACCGGCAGTTCACGATGCCGCAGCCCCATGATGATCCCGTCATGCGTACGGGCCGTGACCTCCAGCTCGTCCGGAACGGTCCCCGGCTCAGCGGCCAGCGAGTGGTAACGCGTCGCCGTGAACGGCGACGGCAGCCCCGCGAAGACACCCCCGCCCCCGTGCTCGACGAGCGAGGTCTTGCCATGCAGCAACTCGGGCGCACGGTCCACCACACCCCCGTACGCCACCTGCATCGACTGCATGCCCAGGCAGACCCCGAAGACGGGCACGCCGGTCGCCGCGCAGTGCCGCACCATGTCGACGCACACACCCGCCTGCTCCGGAGTGCCGGGCCCGGGCGACAACAGCACACCGGCGAAGCCGTCCTGAGCATGAGCCGTCGACACCTCGTCGTTGCGCAGCACCTCGCACTCGGCGCCCAGCTGATACAGGTACTGGACCAGGTTGAAGACAAAGCTGTCGTAATTGTCGACGACGAGAATCCGCGCGCTCACTGGTTGTCCACCGTCACATCGTTGAAGGGCAGCAGCGGTTCGGCCCACGGGAAGACGTACTGGAAGAGCACATAGACCACCACGAGAACCAGCACGATGGAGATCAGCGCCTTGATCAACGCGTTTCCCGGCAGATGCCGCCAGATAAAGCTGTACATGCCGTCCCTTCCGTCACACCACGGCACCAGACTCACGCCGTACACGACCAGACTAGCTGCGTAGAGCCTCCGGTTTCCCAGCCTCCACAGGCTGCGTGGCATCAAGGTGCGCCCACACGATCAGCCGATGGCTGTGCCCCCACTCCGGCTCACAGGTCGTCAGCGTCAGATAGCGGCCCGCCCGCGTATACCCGGACTTCCTCGGCACCGGGTCGATGACCGCGATATCACTGGGCAGCGTCTTGTACGGCTTGGTGTCGATCCGGTACGTGAACCAGGTCGTGCCATCAGTCAGAACCACCGCGTCACCGGGACGCAGCCTGGGGAAGTCCTTGAACGGATCCCCGTACGTGCGGCGATGGCCCGCGACCGCGAAATTTCCCTCCTGACCGAGCTGCGCCGTACTCGCGTAGTGACCAAGACCCTTCTTCAGCGTGCCGGTCTTCGTACCTTCGAGCACGGGCTTGTTCCACGTGAAACCTAAGCGCGGGATGTACATGACGGCGAAGGGCTTGCCGTCCTCGTACGGCGCCGGCGGCTCGGGATTCTCGGCAGTGGGAGCCTGGGACTCGGCCGCGACCGTCCCCTTCGACCACTGGTCCTGGAGGCTGTCGATCTGGTCGTCCATCGCACTGTCGGCCTTCACACCCGTCCAGAACAGCACGTAGACGACAAAGAGCACGATGACGCCGCCCACGGTGATGCACAGTTCGCTGAACGTCCTGATGATCACTCGCATCGGCGGCTCCCGGCGGGCTTACTCCACAGGCTTCGCGTAGTGGAGATCCACTGTGCCCGAGTAGCCGGGAAGAGTCACTGCCCCTTCCTCGTCGACTTTCCAGCCGAGACCATAGACATTGACGTACACCATGTAGTTCTGGATCGCCGGGGACGCCGTCAGGGCCTTCTGCAGCTTCTCCGGGTCACCAACCGCGGTGATCTTGTACGGGGGCGAGTAGACGCGGCCCTGAAGGATCAGGGTGTTGCCGACGCAGCGTACGGCGCTGGTGGAGATCAGCCGCTGGTCCATGACCTTGATGCCCTTGGCGCCGCCCTGCCACATGGCGTTGACCACCGCCTGCAGATCCTGCTGGTGAATGACCAGGTAGTCCGGCTGCGGCTCGGGATAACCGGGGAGCTTGGCCGTGGCGTTCGGCGGCGCATCGTTCAGCGTGACCGTGAGTGCCTCGCCCTTGAGCTTCTGCGTACCCGCGTTCCCCTCCAGAGCAGCGAGCCTTTCGTCCTCCGCCTTCGTACTGCCGTCGTCACGCTCGGCGAGGGCCTCGACGTCCTCGCGCAACGTCGCGTTGCTCTCGCCGAGCCGACCGTTCTTGTGGCTGCGTTCCTGGATGAGATCGGAGAGCTTCAGCAACGAGGCATCTGTACGGATATTGGTGCCCTTGGCCGTGTTGAAACTGGTGAAGAAGATCAACCCGGCGAGAGCGAACACAGCCACCGTCAGCACACGCACCGGACGAAAACGCCGCATACGCACAGGGCTGGAACCCGCCTGGGGCGAGTCGGCAGAATTGCTCAACGTACCCTTATCTCCTTCGGCGCCGCGGAAGCACTACGCTAACGGACGCCCGGGGGAGCGCTAAGAGTCCCCTTGTACGCTGCCCCGGAGCCAGCCCACGTTCCCTGCGCGGCCACGCAGCGCATCGACAGGAGAGACCCTCGTGCCGAAGTCACGTATCCGCAAGAAGGCCGACTACACGCCGCCCGCGGCGAAGCAGGCAACCAACATCAAGCTGACCAGCCGCAGCTGGGTCGCCCCGGTCATGCTGGCCATGTTCCTCATCGGCCTCGCCTGGATCGTCGTTTTCTATGTGACGGACGGCTCGCTGCCGATCGATTCCCTCGGCAACTGGAACATCGTGGTGGGCTTCGGCTTCATCGCCGCGGGATTCGGCGTTTCGACGCAGTGGAAGTAACGCGGCCCCAAGGTGTCGCGAACCTGTACGGCAAGCCCTGACTGAAGCTGTCCACTGGAGTTATCCACAGCTGTCCACAGCGGTGGAAAACACAGCCGATCTGTGGATAACCCATTGGGCGTTGACCCCGGTGTGACTGACCTACCAGGATCCGGAAGCTCGTTCGCCCCTTGTCCTGCCTGGGGAAACCCAGGTCAGGGACAGGGGCGCAGCTGTTCCCGCACAGTATGCACAAGATCCGGCACAGTCTGTGGACAACGTCGGCGCCTCAGGTGAGCTGACCGGTCCTGATGAGTGTCATGACCACAACGGCTATCAGCACCAGCGCGCAGACGCCGTACTGGATCAGAGTCCGCCGTCCGCGAGGTGCGTGGACCATGGCGTAGCCGATCACCACGCCGCCGACGAGGCCGCCGATGTGGGCTTCCCAGGCGATGTTGCTCCACCCGAAGGTGAAGATCAGGTTGATCACCAGCAGGGCGATGACGGGGCGCATGTCGTAGTTGAGCCGCCGCATGAGGATGGCGGTCGCGCCGAAGAGGCCGAAGATGGCGCCGGAGGCGCCGAGTGAGGGCTGGTTGGGTTCGGCGAGCAGGTAGGTGAGGGCGCTGCCTGCGAGGCCGGAGATTGCGTAGAGGGCGATGTAGCGGGCGCGGCCGAGGGCTGCTTCCAGGGGGCCGCCGATCCACCACAGGCTGAGCATGTTGAAGGCGATGTGGATGACGCTGCCGTGCAGGAACATGGCCGTGACGAGGCGGTACCACTGTCCTTCGGCGACGCCTTCGACGCTGCCGAGGCCCGGCACGTATGCGAGGCCGAGGAGTTCGAAGCGCTCATCGAAGCGTTCGCCGACGGAGAGCTGGACCAGGAAGAAGGCGAGGTTGAGGCCGACGAGGATCTTGGTGATGAGCCGGGGGTCTTCGGTGATCGTGCCGCCGGCGAGGGTGCGTGGCCGGCTGGCGGTCGGTGAGTGGCCTGTGCCGGAGCCGTCTCGTACGCACTCGGGGCATTGGAAGCCGACTGAGGCGCTGACCATGCACTCGGGGCAGATGGAGCGCTCGCAGCGGGTGCAGCGGATGCCGGTCTCCCGGTCGGGGTGCCGGTAGCAGGTGGGCAGGCTCTGGGCGTCCTGCGGTCCCTGCGGGCTGCCTGGCACCTGGTCCATGGGGTCCCCCTCATTCTCCGTACGGCGGGCGCTCGGCGGTGGCCCAGGGGCGGATACCCCAATGCACCGCCCCGCCCTTCCTTCTACGGACGGGCGGGGCGCATTGGTTCCCTGGCCTTGGTTTTCGGCCCTGAGTCGCGTCCTGACTTCCGCGGGTACGGGCGCGGAGGCTGGGCCTCGGCGGCGGCCGGCCCCAGGGGGTCAGGTCTTCAGCGACGGTCGGGGCTCAGCGGGTCTCGACGACGACCGACTCGATGACCACGTCGTTGACGGGGCGGTCGGTGCGCGGGTTGGTCTGCGTCGAGGCGATGGCGTCGACGATCTTCTGGCTGGCCGCGTCGGTGACCTCGCCGAAGATGGTGTGCTTGCGGGTCAGCCAGGCCGTCGGGGAGACGGTGATGAAGAATTGCGAGCCGTTGGTGCCCGGGCCGGCGTTCGCCATGGCCAGCAGGTACGGCTTGTCGAAGGCGAGGTCGGGGTGGAACTCGTCCTCGAACTGGTAGCCGGGGCCGCCTGTGCCGTTGCCCAGGGGGTCACCGCCCTGGATCATGAATCCGCTGATCACCCGGTGGAAGACCGTGCCGTCGTAGAGCCTGTCCGTGGTCTTCTCCCCGGTCTCGGGGTTGGTCCACTCACGCTCGCCCTTGGCGAGCTCGACGAAGTTCCGGACCGTCTTGGGCGCGTGGTTCGGCAGGAGCCGCACTTCGATGTCGCCTTGGTTGGTCTTCAGGGTGGCGTAGAGCTGCTCAGCCACGATCTGCCTTCCGTTGTCCTTTGTGACTCCTCGATCCTCGCACGGCCTGCGCTGCCCGTCGCGCGTCGCCACCGGTCTGAGCTGCTTCGTACCAAAGGGGCGCGTGGTCGGCGGATCCGTGGCATTGTCGTCGTCAAGCCCTTGTTGCACCGTATTGATCAGTTATTGCCCCGAGTGTGCTTGCGGTCGGTATGCATGACTCGGATGCCTGCTCGCGAATGCCTCGGAGCGCTCCGACAGGCATGATCCCGATAAGGGTGGAAAGGTGAACTGTGTCTTTCTGGGGGATCTCCCCAATGCCCCCGTACGCCACCGAGGAGGAGGATCCCGTGACCCGCATCGACAGCGTGCGCGCCGCGACCGGCTCGGCGAAGGGCAGCGTGCTGCACGCCGCGGAAGCGGTGGCGCCCTACGCCGACACGGCCAAGGACCGGGCCGCGCACTACGCGCAGGAAGCACGCGTACGGCTCGCGCCGAAGGTGTCGGCCGTCGCTCACCAGGCCGCCGATCAGGCTCGTACGCAGTACGACGCCCATCTCGCGCCGCGTCTGGAGCAGGCGCGCACTCATGTGCCGCCGAAGGTCGACTACGCCGCTCACGAGGCTGCGCTGCGCGCCCGCATCGCCGCCCGGCAGGCCGCCGACTACTCCCGGCCGAGGATCGAGCAGGCCAGGGCGGCGGCCGGGCCTGTCCGTGAGGAGGCCGCGGCTCGTAGCGCGGCGGCGCTGGCGGCGCTGCGCGGCCAGGTTTCGCCGAAGGAGATCGAGAAGCTGGCCCGTAGGCATCAGCGGCGGGCCAGGGTCGGGCGCCTTGCGAAGGGGCTGGCCATTCTGGGCATCCTGGCGGGCGGTGCCTTCGCCGCCTGGAAGTGGTGGGACAAGCAGGCCAACCCCGACTGGCTGGTGGAGCCGCCGGCCGCCACGGAGGTGCCGGACACCGGTCAGCTGACCTCGGTCGACGGCAGCGGCCAGGACGCGCTCGACCCCGAGGTCCAGGCGAAGCAGGCCGAGGCGGAGGCGGCGGAGCGCGACGAGCGGGGCTGACGCCGCAGGTTCATGTCGGCTCGTATCCACTGGTTTCAAC
>NZ_BAAGPS010000094.1:0-25969 GCF_054783935.1 Streptomyces pseudoechinosporeus | reverse complement strand
CAACGATGTTTCACGTGGAACCAGCCGAGCCGGGCGGGGCTCGGGGCTCGGGCAAAGCCGGTACGGAAAGGCCCCTCTAACCGCGTTTCCGCAGGTCAGAGGGGCCTTCAGGGGGTGGAGCCTAGGGGAGTCGAACCCCTGACATCTGCCATGCAAAGACAGCGCTCTACCAACTGAGCTAAGGCCCCGGAAGGGAAGCGTCCGCCGGGAGAATCTTCTCCCGGAAGAGCGTCGCAGCCCAGAGTACCGGGTTACCCCCAGGATCCTGCAAAAGGATTGGGGTCCCAGTGGACGACCACTCTCCATAAGATGCTCGACGTGGTTCGCTTCAGCGAACCGCGGTACGAAGCGATGGGGAGACGCGCATGGACGCCGCACAGCAGGAAGCAACCGCAAGAGCGCGGGAGCTGCAGCGGAATTGGTACGGGGAGCCGCTGGGGGCGCTCTTCCGTAGGCTTATAGACGACCTGGGGCTCAACCAGGCTCGTCTGGCGGGGGTATTGGGACTGTCAGCACCGATGCTGTCGCAGCTGATGAGTGGTCAGCGCGCCAAAATCGGCAACCCGGCGGTGGTGCAGCGAGTGCAGTTGCTGCAGGACCTCGCGGGTCAGGTCGCCGACGGCAGCGTGAGCGCCGCTGAGGCCACCGAGCGCATGGAGGAGATCAAGAAGTCGCAGGGGGGCTCGGTGCTCAACAACAGCACGCAGTCGTCGACCAGTTCGGGTGCTCCCA
This sequence comes from Streptomyces pseudoechinosporeus, assembly GCF_054783935.1. Taxonomy (NCBI): domain Bacteria; kingdom Bacillati; phylum Actinomycetota; class Actinomycetes; order Kitasatosporales; family Streptomycetaceae; genus Streptomyces; species Streptomyces pseudoechinosporeus. Next base: position 25,237 of record NZ_BAAGPS010000094.1, on the reverse strand, counting down.
CGGTCAAGCGCGTGGTGCGCGAGATACAGTCGCTGCTGCGCTCCGTGTCGGCCGCGGGGGACATCATCGAGGCGGCGGACACCCTCGCCCCGAGCCACCCGGAACTGGCAGAGTTCCTCCGGGTGTATGGGGCGGGCCGCACCTCCGACGCGGTCGCGCACTACCAGTCCCACCAGAGCTGAGCCCACCGCCCGGCCGTCGAACACCCCGTAGCCGTAGGCCCGTTGAGCCGTTGGATTCGGGGAGCCAGGCAGCCGGGCCTCTCGATGAGGCCGCCGTGCCGACCGCCGAAGGGGGAGCGACGCACGACCATGGGTGAGGTCTTCGCCGGCCGGTACGAACTGGTCGATCCGATCGGACGCGGGGGAGTCGGTGCGGTCTGGCGCGCCTGGGACCACCGGCGGCGCCGGTATGTGGCCGCCAAGGTTCTGCAACAGAGCGATGCGCACGCGCTGTTGCGCTTCGTGCGGGAGCAAGCGCTGCGGATCGATCATCCGCATGTGCTGGCTCCCGCCAGCTGGGCGGCCGACGACGACAAGGTCCTGTTCACCATGGACCTGGTCGGCGGAGGCTCGCTGGTCCATCTGGTCGGGGATTACGGTCCCCTGCCGCCGACGTTCGTCTGCACTCTGCTCGACCAGCTGCTGGCGGGGCTTGCCGCGGTGCACGCGGAGGGGGTCGTGCATCGCGACGTCAAGCCCGCCAACATCTTGCTGGAGGCGACCGGAACGGGACGCCCGCGGCTGCGGCTGTCCGACTTCGGCATCGCGATGCGCCTGGGTGAGCCACGGCTGACGGAGACCAACTATGTGGTGGGGACGCCCGGTTACCTCGCGCCCGAGCAACTGCTCGGCGAGGAGCCGGACTTCCCCGCCGACTTGTTCGCCGTGGGTCTGGTCGCCCTCTATCTGCTGGAGGGCGCCAGACCCGATGCCAAGGCACTCATCGAGTACTTCGCGGTGCACGGCACCCCGGGTGCCCCGAAGGGCGTTCCGGAGCCGCTGTGGCAGGTCGTGGCGGCCCTGGTGCAGCCGGATCCACAGGCGCGGTTCCGCACCGCCACGGGGGCGCGCAAGGCGCTCGCCTCGGCCAGGGAGCTTCTGCAGGACCCCGGCTCCGACGACGAAGTGATCGAGATCTTCGACCAACTCGGCCCGCTTCCGCCGGGGTTCGGCCCGGAGGGTCCGCTCCCCGCGGGGGCCGGCCCGGACGGCCCACTCCCGACCACGCCTGGCCAGGGGCAGACCAGCACTCCTCAGCGCCCCAACCCGGGCCACGACAGCGCGACTCAGCACACCAACGCCGGCACCGCGCCGCCACATCCGCAGACGGGCGCCGTCTCGACTCCGGCCCAGGCGGGCGCCGTACCCCCTGACGGCACCCCCACGCCCGACGCCGTACCGCCTCCCTCGGCCCCCGATGCCGTACCCCCACAGCCCTCCCCGAAGTCCACGATGTCGGACACCGGCAGCTTCCACCTGCCGCCTCCGCCTCAGCCCCAGACGGCCACCTCTCACCCGCAGCGGCACCAGCGGCCGGCCCAACCACAGCTCCCCCCACAGCCCCAGCAACCAGCACAGCAACCAGCACAGCCACAGCCCGAGCAGGCCCCCACTCCCCCCAGCTCGTTCGCGCTCCCGGCTCCCGCCCACGCTCCGTCGTACGGGCCCATGCATGTGCCCTCCCCCCAGGCCGCGACCCCCGCGTCGCAGCCGCACGCATTCGCCTCTACTGGTTCGTACACCGCTCGCGACGTTCAGGTTCCGCCTCAGCCACAGCCAGTTGCTCGGCACCGTGGCAGGCGCGCGCTCCGGCGCCCCGGGCCGCCCGCGCAGGTGGCGATTCCGGTGCTGCTGCTCGCGCTGGTCTGCTTCGCGGTCGGGTTCTGGGCCCTGACTCGGATCTGAGCCCACGAGGCCCGGACCTGAGGCTGTGGGACCCGGCTTGATGAGTCGGCCAGGCCCCGGCCTGAGTCGGCGAGCTACCGGGCCCGCGGCGGCTCGTACTCCCGCGCGACCGCACCGCCGGCCATCGCCGCCGCACCACCCGCCCGCCGCCGGGCGACCACAGTCCACACCCCGAGCCCCAACACGAGCACGCTCCCCGCGCCGATCCCGCCCGCGGCCACCAGCTTCATCGCTGTGTCGCTGTCCCCGCCGTCACGTCCGTCCACCGACGCGGCCCCGCTCGGCGCCGCGCCCTTGCCCCCCGCTGTGACGTCGAACACACCGCGAGGCTTGGCCACCCCCGCGTACGCCGGCTCGGCGCCCGCCGCACCGCTCACCCGCACACGCAGCGTCAGCCCGAGCGGCCCCTCGCCGAACTTGTCGGCCGCCTCGGCGCCGAGATGCACGGCGAGGTAGTACCAGCCGGCGAACCGCATCCCGCTGACCTGGTTGTCGACGGTGTACCGGTTCTCGTACGCGACCGCGGGCAGCGGCTCCAGGGCGGCCGACTTCGGTGTGCCGTCGTATCCGGTGTCGGCGTCGTCCACGAAGGCGCGCACGGGGTTGTAGAGCGACATGACGAGGGCGTTGCCCAGGAAGCCGTCGCCGTCGGCCGCGCCCAGTTCGGCCGTGGCGTAGAGCTGTTGCCCCCAGTCGACCGGAATTCGGTAGAAGCGCGTCTGCCCGGCCCGGATGCCGTCTTGCCAGACGCCCTGCTCGAGGGCGCGCGCCTCGTTGAAGCTCGTGCCGCCCCTGCGGATCTTCGGCATGCCGCTGACGGGCTCTGGGGAGGCGGAATTCCAGTTCTCGGGGGCGATCGTCGGGCCGGTCCCCTTCAGGGCGGCCTCGGACACGTACTGAAGCTCCAGGCTCCAGTCGTCCGGCGAGGAACCGGCTCGGCTGGTGCGCTCCACGACCACGGTGTACGTCCCTGCCGCCTGGCAGGCGTACCCGCCGGCCCGGCGCGACGCCCAGGCGGTCAGGGGGCGCGGGCTCTCGGTGGGCCCGAAGCGGGCTTCCTCGGCGTCTCCGGAGAAGCAACTGTGGCCGTCGGGGTCCTGGAGGGAGACCTTGAGACCGTCCGAGGAGGCGACCTTCGTCCCCGTCCTGGGGAGGGCGGTGGCCGAGACGTACGCGTTGGAGACGGTGTCGAGCCGGAGGCGGTAGTAGACCTTCTCGTTGTTCTGGATGGAGCTCTTGTAGGTCTCGCCCGGGGCCAGCTGTACGGCCTCGGCCGCGGTCGGCGCGCCGTCGACCGGCTGGGCGTCCTCGGCGAAGACGTACGGATCAGGCGTACCGGCCGCCCTCTCCTGGCCGCGCGCCTGCCCCTGCGCCGGCCCGGGCAGCACCGCGACCGCGCACAGCGCCGCCACACAGGTCAAGGCCGTACGGCCGCGCCACCGCACCGTGCGCCGCCCCATCACGCGCCACCCCTCGTCGTAGCCCCGGATCGTCACCCACCGGGCTCTCGCGGACCGGCATAGTCACGACCCGGACACCGCGAAGCCCCGACCATCCTGCCCCGCCCGCCACCGCGCCATCCCCCGCTTCGGCGACGCAAGCGCTTCCTGTGGGTGGGGGGACACATGGAAGGACATGAAGACATGTGGACAACGAAAACCCCGACCGCGAGGGCGGTCGGGGTCTGTACTGAGACTGTCGTCGGTACTCACGAACCCGTGGGCACGGAGTCAGTCGCCTCCGTCCACAGATCCTGCTCGGCGCGATCCGCCTGGATCTGGCGGTACACGAGGAGCCCGCCGATGGCGGCCAGTGCGACCAGGAGAAGCTTCTTCACCGCGCGACCTCGTCTTTCCTTGACGTAGGGGACTTCTGGCGCCCGACTATACACACCGACCGATACCGATCGGTGACCTGCGTCGGCCCTCAACTCCCGCCCGGCACACAGCCGTAGAAGCGGACGTCACGGCTCCGACCGCAGAGCGACAACTCACCGCATTCTGAAACTTTCAGCACCTTCATCCACTCTACGGACCTCTTGGGTCCATCTGGGTGGTGCTCATCTGAAGAGCGACGCACCACGAGCGTCGGTCCACCACTTCACACCCCTCATACACATCATGAGGAAAGTACGCAAATCACCCAACCCGAAAGTGAGGGACCGAGGCCAGGAACAAGGTCGTGAAGCTGTGGACCGCCGTCATCACCGCCTTCATCGCACTGTGCACGACGCTCGGACTCGTCACGACAGCCGGCGCGGCCACCGCGGTACCCCAGACCGAGTCCGCCCGCAACGCGAGCCCCACGGTCACGGCCCCCGCGATGTCCCGCTGGACCTGGTCCTTCAGCCGCACCCTGCCCCCCACCATGAAGCAACGCATCCACGCCGAGGCCCACGGCTCCGCCCTCAACTGCCGCCACCGCCCGCCGACGGACGTGGACACCCCGTCCGAGGCCCAGGAGGAGGCGGACTCCGCCGCCCCGTGCACGACCTGACGTAGCCCGCCGAACACCCCTGGCAACCTCACAGCCGGGCGAACTTGCGTACGCCGCCGGACACGAGAAAGACCCCCAACCGCGACTGGTTGGGGGTCTTCGTGGTGTGGGGCTAACAGGATTTGAACCTGTGGCCTCATCCTTATCAGGGATGCGCTCTAACCAACTGAGCTATAGCCCCGCCGCGCTCTGCGGTGTACGTCCCGCGCGCTGACCTCTGAAGATTAGCGCACCTCCGGGTCAGTCCCAAAATCGATATCCGAGGCGGCCTCTCGCCGGCCCGGACAGCGTGTGAGCGCATCCCTGACAAGGATGCGCTCACACCGCCAAGAGGTCCCGAAGACGGTTACTCGTCCTCCGCGAGCGTCAGCTCGATGCCGCCGACGAAGCCCGCGGAGAGGTTGTAGATGAACGCGCCGAGGGTGGCGAGCGCGGTGGCGAGGACGACGTCGATGACCGCGATGATCGACGTGAAGATGAGCACGCGCGGCAGCGACAGGAAGGACTGCAGATCGAAGCCGTTGGACTCGTTCGAGCCCGTGGCCTCGGAGATCGTGCCGCCCACCGTGGAGAAGACGCCCATGGCGTCCATGACCATCCACAGCACCGCGGCCGCCACGATCGTGCAGATGCCGAGCGCGATGGAGAGCAGGAAGCTGACCTTCATCACCGACCAGGGGTCGGCCTTGGCCACCCGAAGGCGTGCCTTGCGGGTGCGAGGTGTCGTACGCGCCCCGGTGCGCGGCCGGCGGACGGCGCCAGCCGCCGGCGGCGGCTGTGTCGGGTACGCCTGCGGCGGGTGGTACGGCTGAGCGGGCTGCTGCGGCTGCCGCTCGCCGGGCAACGGCGAACCGGAAGCCGGGGGCACCGGCGCGCCTGGGGCCGCGCCCGCCGCGTACTGCGGCGTCTGCGCGCCTCGGGTGTCCGTCACAGTTCCCCCTTGGGATCCATGTGCGTCATTGGAGTCATGGGAGTCCTTCGCGTCCGTGGCGGGGCCACGGCCGCCGTCCGTCTCCGTACCGGTCGATCCGGCGCCCGTGGCTCCGCTCACGATGACTCACTCCTCGCGCTACTCGGCCGTGGACTCGTCGCCCTCGTCCGTCGTGCCGTCGACCGTGTCGGCCTCGTCCGATTCGTCGACGTCCACAGCGTCGACCTCCTCGGCCTCGCGACCGGCCTCGGCGTTCCGAGCGATACCGACGACGGCATCGCGCTTGCCCAGGTTGATCAGTTGGACGCCCATGGTGTCACGGCCCGTCTCCCTGACCTCGTTGACTCGCGTACGAATCACACCGCCCGACAGTGTGATGGCGAGGATCTCATCCGTCTCCTCGACCACCAGCGCGCCGACGAGCGATCCACGGTCCTCCACGATCTTGGCGGCCTTGATGCCGAGGCCACCGCGACCCTGGACGCGGTACTCGTCGACGGGCGTCCGCTTCGCGTACCCACCGTCGGTGGCGGTGAACACGAACGTACCCGTTCGAACAACATTCATCGAGAGCAGCTCGTCTCCCTGACGGAAGCTCATGCCCTTGACACCCGAGGTGGCGCGGCCCATGGGGCGCAGTGCGTCATCCGTCGCCGTGAACCTGATCGATTGTGCCTTCTTGCTGATCAGAAGCAGATCGTCCTCTGCTGAAACCAGCTCGGCGCCGATCAGTTCGTCGTCGGAACCGTCCTCCGTTTCACGGAGGTTGATCGCGATGACGCCGCCGGAACGCGGGGAATCGTAATCTTTGAGAGGCGTCTTCTTTACCAGCCCTCCCTTGGTGGCCAGTACGAGATAGGGCGCCGCTTCGTAGTCGCGGATCGCGAGGATCTCGGCGATCGCCTCGTCCGGCTGGAAGGCCAGCAGGTTCGCGACGTGCTGTCCGCGCGCGTCCCGGCCGGCGTCCGGCAGCTCGTACGCCTTGGCCCGGTAGACGCGGCCCTTGTTGGTGAAGAACAGCAGCCAGTGGTGCGTCGTCGACACGAAGAAGTGGTCGACGATGTCGTCTTCCTTGAGCTTTGTGCCGCGTACGCCCTTGCCGCCGCGCTTCTGGGAGCGGTAGTCGTCGGTTTTTGTGCGCTTGACGTAGCCACCGCGCGTGATGGTGACGACGATGTCCTCTTCTGCGATCAGGTCTTCCATAGACATGTCGCCGTCGAAGGGCACCAGCTTGGAGCGGCGGTCGTCGGCGAACTTCTCGACGATCGCGGTGAGTTCCTCGCTGATGATGCCGCGCTGGCGGACCGGCGAGGCGAGGATCTCGTTGTATTCGGTGATCTTCGCCTGGAGTTCGTCGTGCTCCTGGACGATCTTCTGGCGCTCCAGGGCGGCCAGGCGCCGCAGCTGCATCTCGAGGATGGCATTGGCCTGGATCTCGTCGATCCCCAGAAGGCCCATCAGGCCCTCTCGCGCGATCTCGACGGTGTCACTGCGCCGGATCAGTGCGATGACGTCGTCGATGGCGTCCAGGGCCTTCAGAAGGCCGCGCAGGATGTGCGCGCGCTCCTCGGCCTTGCGCAGCCTGAAGCGCGTACGACGGACGATGACCTCGATCTGGTGGCTCACCCAGTGGCGGATGAACGCGTCGAGGGACAGCGTGCGCGGCACGCCGTCCACCAGCGCCAGCATGTTGGCGCCGAAGTTCGTCTGCAGATCGGTGTGCTTGTAGAGGTTGTTCAGTACGACCTTGGCGACCGCGTCCCGCTTCAGGACGATGACCAGGCGCTGACCGGTACGGGACGAGGTCTCGTCGCGTACGTCCGCGATGCCGCCGATCTTGCCGTCCTTCACGAGGTCGGCGATCTTCTGCGCGAGGTTGTCCGGGTTGACCTGGTAGGGGAGCTCGGTGACCACCAGGCACTGGCGGTTCTGGATCTCCTCGACCTCGACGACCGCACGCATCGTGATGGAGCCGCGGCCCGTGCGGTAGGCCTCCTCGATGCCTTTTCGGCCCACTACCAGGGCACCGCTCGGGAAATCGGGTCCCTTGATGCGCTCGATCAGGGCGTCCAGAAGCTCCTCGTGGGAGGCGTCGGGGTTCTCCAGGTACCACTGGGCGCCGGCCGCGACCTCGCGCAGGTTGTGCGGCGGGATGTTGGTGGCCATGCCGACCGCGATACCCGCCGAGCCGTTGATCAGCAGGTTCGGGAAGCGGGCCGGCAGGACCGTCGGCTCCTGGGAGCGGCCGTCGTAGTTGTCCGTGAAGTCGACGGTCTCCTCGTCGATGTCGCGGACCATCTCCATGGACTGCGGCATCAACTTGCACTCGGTGTACCGCATGGCGGCGGCCGGGTCGTTGCCCGGAGAGCCGAAGTTGCCGTTGGAGTCCACCAGCGGCATCCGCATCGACCACGGCTGCGCGAGGCGGACCAGCGCGTCGTAGATCGAGGAGTCGCCGTGCGGGTGGTAGTTGCCCATGACGTCGCCGACGACGCGGGCGCACTTGTAGAAGCCCTTCTCGGGCCGGTAGCCGCCGTCGTACATGGCGTACAGCACACGGCGGTGGACGGGCTTGAGACCGTCCCGTACGTCCGGCAGCGCGCGCGAGACGATGACGGACATCGCGTAGTCGAGGTAGGAGCGCTGCATCTCCGTCTCGAGCCCGACGGGCTCGACACGCAGGGCCAAGCCCTCGTCCACAGGCGTGACTGGAATGTTCTCGTCGGTCATTGCTGGTGAAGATCCTTTCTGGTGCGGTCAGCTGAGACCGACTCAGATGTCGAGGAACCGGACGTCCTTGGCGTTGCGCTGGATGAACTGGCGGCGCGCCTCGACGTCCTCGCCCATCAGAACCGAGAACAGGTCGTCGGCCTGCGCGGCGTCGTCGAGCGTGACCTGGCCGAGGACGCGGTGCTCCTGGTCCATGGTCGTGATGCGCAGCTCCTCGGCGTTCATCTCGCCGAGACCCTTGAAGCGCTGGACCGAGTCGTCGCGGATGCGCTTGCCGTTCTGCCGGCCGAGCTCGATCAGCGCGTCGCGCTCGCGGTCCGAGTACGCGTACTCGAAGTCGTCCCGGCCCCACTTGATCTTGTAGAGCGGGGGGCGCGACAGGAAGACGTGACCCGCCTCGACCAGCGGCCGCATGAAGCGGAACAGGAACGTCAGCAGCAGGGTGTTGATGTGCTGGCCGTCGACATCGGCGTCCGCCATCAGAATGATCTTGTGATAGCGGAGCCTCTCGATGTCGAAGTCCTCGTGGACTCCGGTGCCGAAGGCCGAGATCAGCGCCTGGATCTCCTGGTTCTGCAGGATCTTGTCGATCCGCGCCTTCTCGACATTGAGGATCTTGCCTCGGATCGGGAGGATCGCCTGGTACTCGGGGTTGCGGCCGGACTTGGCGGAGCCGCCGGCGGAGTCACCCTCGACGATGAAGATCTCGCACTTGGTGGGGTCGTTCGACTGGCAGTCGGAGAGCTTGCCCGGCAGGGACGCCGACTCCAGCAGGCCCTTGCGGCGCGTCAGGTCGCGCGCCTTGCGGGCCGCCACGCGCGCGGTGGCCGCCTGGATGCCCTTGCGGACGATGTCCGCGGCCTCGGTCGGGTTGCGGTCCAGCCAGTCGTTGAGGTGCTCGTAGACGACCTTCTGGACGAAGGTCTTCACCTCGGTGTTGCCCAGCTTGGTCTTGGTCTGGCCCTCGAACTGCGGCTCGCTCAGCTTGACCGAGATGATCGCGGTCAGACCCTCGCGGATGTCGTCGCCCGTGAGGTTGTCGTCCTTCTCACGCAGCAGCTTCTTGTCGCGCGCGTACTTGTTGACCAGGTTCGTCAGCGCGGCGCGGAAGCCCTCTTCGTGCGTACCGCCCTCATGCGTGTGGATGATGTTGGCGAAGGAGTACACACCCTCGCTGTAACCGCTGTTCCACTGCATCGCGAGTTCGAGGGAAAGGCTCTTGTCCTTGTCCTCGGCCTCGAGGTCGATCACGGTGGGATGCACCACGTCTCCCTTGCGGGAGTTGAGGTACTTCACGAAATCGACGATGCCGCCCTCGTAGTGGTACGAGACGCTCTTGACCTCGTGCTTCTCGTCCTCGCCCGCCTCGTCCGCCCCGGCCGTGGCCTTCGCCGACTCGCGCTCGTCGGTGAGGTTGATCCTCAGCCCCTTGTTGAGGAACGCCATCTCCTGGAAACGCCGCGAGAGTGTCTCGAAGGAGTACTCGATGGTCTCGAAGATGTCCGGGTCGGCCCAGAAGGTGACCGTGGTGCCGTGTTCGTCCGTGGCCTCGTGCTTGGCAAGCGGGGCCGTCGGGACCCCCAACTTGTAGTCCTGCGTCCAGCGATAGCCGTCGGTCTTGATCTCGACGGAGACCTTGGTCGACAGGGCGTTCACGACGGAGACACCCACGCCGTGCAGACCGCCGGAGACCGCGTAGCCGCCGCCGCCGAACTTTCCGCCCGCGTGCAGGACCGTCAGCACGACCTCGACGGCCGGCTTGCCCTCGGAGGGGACGATGCCGACCGGGATGCCACGACCGTTGTCGACAACCCGCACGCCGCCGTCGGCGAGGATCGTGACGTCGATGGTGTCCGCGTGGCCGGCCAGCGCCTCGTCGACGGAGTTGTCGACGACCTCTTGCACCAGGTGGTGCAGTCCGCGCTCACCGGTCGAGCCGATGTACATGCCCGGTCGCTTGCGGACCGCGTCCAGACCCTCGAGGACGGTGATGGCACTGGCGTCGTACAACGAGGCTGTGACCTCGTCGTTCGCGCCGGCGTCGGTGGACGGGATGTTCTCGTTGGGGTTGCCGGAATCGGCCACGAAGCGCCCTTTCTGGCACAGCACAAGCCAAGCTCTCAGCGGATGGCCGGAGCGGCTGCGGCGTGTTGCGTTGGTAAGCCTTAGTCAGCGTTGCTCGGTGTGTCCCACAAGTGGGGCGGGATTAGCCTCCAGTCTACCGGTAGCGCCGACAGTGATGGGCGTTTGCCGGTACCTGAGTCCGCACGTGCCGCCCTGAACCGGACTCGGCCGACTCCCCATACGTCGACCCGGAGTCCAAGAGGCTCACAGCGGCACTCAGCGCTTCGGGATACCAACCCCGCGCTACGAACGGCATACCGCCCGGTCTGACTCACTCGTAGGTGTCACCGGGACCCCTGCTGCCAGGCGCGCGCAGAGGGCCGAAGCGGCGGACGGGACCCCCGGGACCGTGCACCTTGATCAGCCGCACCGTGCCATGGCCGAGGTCCTCGTTCAGGCGGGCCACCAGCTGCGGGGCGAGCAGGCGCAGATTCGTCGCCCACGCCGTGGAATCGCACCGTACGGTGAGGATCCGCTCGTCCTCGTCGTACGTCTCCGGTACGCAGTGCTTGGCCAGGTCGTCGCCGACGATCTGCGGCCATCGGCCCATGACCCCGCCCACAGCGGCCGGAGTCTCCCAACCGCGCTCGGTGATCAGCCGGTTGATGGCGGCGCCGAGCGCCATCGGATCGCGGCCGTCGGCGCGCGCACCGGAGCGCAGGCCACCGCGTCGCGCCTGCTTCTTCTGCCGCGCCGCGTCCCCACGCGCGCGTGCCTGTTCTTTCGCCGCGCGCAGGGCCACGCGCGCGAGGTCGACGCCGGACGGTTCGGGAGTCTTGGAGCTCTTCTCCGGTTCCGGTGTGTTCTTACTCATACGCGCTCCACCGTGCCCTCCGCCACCACGTACCGAGTCCCCGTCAGTACGGCCGGTACGTCGTCGTCGACCGCCGCCGTCACCAGGACCTGCTCACCCGGCGCGACCAGCTCGGCGAGACGTTCGCGGCGCCGGGTGTCGAGCTCGGCGAACACGTCGTCGAGGACCAGCACCGGCTCGTTGCCCTCGGCCCGCAACAGGTCGTACGAGGCCAGGCGCAGCGCCAGCGCGTACGACCAGGACTCGCCGTGTGACGCATATCCCTTCGCGGGCATCTGGCCAAGTTTGAGCAGTAGTTCGTCCCTGTGCGGGCCGACCAGCGTGACGCCCCGCTCGATCTCCTGCTTGCGGGCTTCCGCCAGGGCCGCCATCAGCTGCTCGTGCAGCTCCTCGCGCGCGTGGCCGACGATTTCGGGCGAGGAGGGCTTGTACTCCAGGGTTACGGGGCCGCCGCCGGGCGCCAGCTGCTCGTACGCCTTGTCGGCCAGCGGCTGGAGCGCGGCGATCAGATCGAGCCGCTGCGCGAGCAACTCGGCGCCCACGCGCGCGAGGTGCTGGTCCCACACGTCGAGTGTGGACAGGTCCATGGATCGGCCGCCATGGCGACGGGCCAGCGCGGCCGACTTGAGGAGGGTGTTGCGCTGCTTGAGCACGCGCTCGTAGTCGGAGCGCACGCCCGCCATGCGCGGGGCGCGCGCGGTGATCAGCTCGTCCAGGAAACGCCGACGCTCGCCCGGGTCGCCCTTGACGAGCGCGAGATCCTCGGGGGCGAACAGCACGGTCCGTACGATGCCGAGTACGTCACGGGGTCTGACCTGCGACGACCTGTTGATACGGGCGCGGTTCGCCTTCCCGGGATTCAGCTCCAGCTCGACGAGCTGCTGGCGCTCGCCCTGCCGGACCTGCGCCCGGATGATCGCGCGGTCCGCACCCACCCGTACAAGAGGTGCATCGGAGGAGACGCGATGGCTGCCCAGGGTAGCCAGATAACCGACCGCCTCGACAAGGTTCGTCTTGCCCTGCCCGTTGGGGCCCACGAACGCCGTGACGCCCGGGTCGAGCGCGACCTCGACCCGGGCGTACGAGCGGAAGTCGGCCAGCGACAGATGCGTGACGTGCATGGTCGTTCGCCGACCTCCCCCAACGTGATGCTTCCGGTTGTCCCCGGCTTGTCCCCTGCTTGTGGACGACCGGGTCACCCCAGGTGTGGAGAACCCGGGATGTGGACTACTTCTTCTCGACCGCGTGGCCGCCAAACTGGTTCCGCAGCGCCGCGATCATCTTCATCTGCGGCGAGTCGTCCTGCCGGGACGCGAACCGCGCGAAGAGCGACGCGGTGATCGCCGGCAGCGGGACCGCGTTGTCGATGGCGGCTTCCACAGTCCAGCGGCCCTCTCCGGAGTCCTGTGCATAACCCTTGAGCTGTTCCAGGTGCTCGTCCTTGTCGAGGGCGTTGACCGCCAGGTCGAGCAGCCAGGAGCGGATGACCGTGCCCTGCTGCCAGGAGCGGAAGACCTCGCGTACGTCGGTGACGGAGTCGACGGCCTGCAGGAGCTCCCAGCCTTCGGCGTAGGCCTGCATCATCGCGTACTCGATGCCGTTGTGGACCATCTTCGCGAAGTGCCCGGCGCCGACCTTGCCCGCGTGCACGGCGCCCGCGTCACCCTCCGGCCTGAGCGCGTCGAAGACCGGCTGCGCCTTGGCTATGTTCTCGGCGTCGCCGCCGTACATCAGCGCATAGCCGTTCTCCAGGCCCCAGACGCCGCCTGAGACGCCGCAGTCGACGAAGCCGATTCCCTTGGCCGCCAGCTCCTCGGCGTGCCTCTCGTCATCCGTCCAGCGCGAATTGCCGCCGTCCACGACGACATCGCCGGGCTCCAGAAGATCGGCGAGCTCGTCGATGGTGGACTGGGTCGCCGCCCCGGCCGGGACCATCACCCACACCACACGAGGAGCGTCAAGCTTGCCCACAAGCTCCTCGAGGCTGTGGACATCGGCGAGGTCCGGGTTGCGGTCGTATCCGAAGACGGTGTGGCCTGCGCGGCGTATGCGCTCGCGCATATTGCCGCCCATCTTGCCGAGACCGACGAGACCGAGCTCCATCAGGGTGTTCCTTCACTGACGACGTGGCGTGAGGGCACTTTCGCACCTGCGTCCGAGCCTAAACCCGGACGCTCCCGCACATCTGTGGGCATAGCCGCTCAGACGTACGCCCTCAGCTGTGGACTTCGTCAGCCGCTGAGCCGCACCGGCATGATCAGGTACTTGTACGCCTCGTCCGCCTCCGCGTCCACAGCCGGCTTGCCGCTGAGGAGCGCCGGCTTGGTGGACGTCGTGAAGGAGAGCTGGGCCACCGGGGAGTCGATGGCGCTCAGGCCGTCGAGCAGGAAGGTCGGGTTGAAGGCGATCGAGACGTCGTCGCCCTCCAGCTGGGCGTCCACCCTTTCCACAGCCTGTGCGTCGTCGCTGGAACCGGCCTCCAGGATCAGCACGCCCTGCTCGAAGGAGAGCCGCACCGGAGTGTTCCGCTCGGCCACCAGAGCCACACGCTTGACGGCCTCCACGAAGGGGGCGGTCTCGATGACGGCGATCGAGTTGAACTCCGTCGGGAACAGCGAGCGGTACTTCGGGAGGTCGCCCTCCAGCAGACGCGTGGTCGTACGCCGTCCCGCGCCCTCGAAGCCGATCAAGCCCTCGCCCGCGCCCGAACCGGACAGCGCCAGGATGACGCTGTCGCCGCTCGTGAGGGCCTTGGCGGTGTCCAGGAGCGTCTTGGCGGGCACCAGGGCGACCGCGGACGCCTCCGGGTTCTCCGGCTTCCACAGGAACTCGCGGACCGCGAAGCGGTAGCGGTCGGTGGACGCCAGCGTGACCGTGTCGCCCTCGATCTCGATGCGTACGCCGGTGAGGACGGGCAGCGTGTCGTCACGACCGGCGGCGATGGCCACCTGGGCGGCGGCAGAAGCGAAGACCTCACCGGGGACGGTGCCCGTGGCCGACGGCATCTGCGGCAGCGCCGGATACTCCTCCACAGGCAAGGTGTGGAGTGTGAAGCGCGAGGAGCCGCAGACCACCGTCGCCCGTACACCGTCTGTGGAGATCTCCACCGGCCGGTTGGGCAGGGCACGGCAGATGTCTGCGAGCAGGCGCCCGGAGACCAGCACCGTGCCTTCCTCGTCGACCTCGGCGTCCACGGAGACGCGCGCCGAGACCTCGTAGTCGAAGCTGGACAGGCTCAGTGCGCCCTCCTCCGCCTTCAGCAGAAGGCCGGCGAGCACAGGCGCCGGCGGTCGTGCCGGGAGGCTGCGTGCCGCCCAGGCCACTGCCTCCGCGAGTACGTCGCGTTCCACCCGGATCTTCACCGTTGCCGCCTCCGTCTGTTGCCGGCGCTCTCGCCCTGCTTCGCGTTCGTCGTCTGACTCGGTGTCGCTCGGTCCGCTCAGGGGAAGGACACCGGGGACCAGTCTGACGCACAGCACTGACAGTCGGTGCCCCTCGGGGTCAAGTCGTTCCGAGCGGCACCTGAGGCGCCGAGCGCGAGTTGTGCACAGCCCCGTCTTCGAAACGAATTCCCAGCTCTCTCTAGTTGGGAGTAGTAGTAGGGGCTGTGGATACCGTGGATAACCCCGTATGCGCAGGTCAGCACCGGTTTTTTGTCCACTGGCCCTGTGGGCGGAGGCGGTGGACAACTTGGGTGCGCTGTGGACGGCGAAAAGTTCTGCACACCCGATGCACAGGCTCGGGCTACTTCTCCCCAGCTGCGTCCCCAGACTTGCCCATGTTTCCCACAGCCCAACCGGGCACCTTGGTGTGACGCCTTTCACTCGGCGCGGTGAAAGAGCACGTCACGTTGCCGAACAGTGGACAGTGATGTGGAGAAGTCGGAGATCGCTGGGGACAACTGGCCTCAACCTGTGGGCCGTCGGTGGACAACTTTCTGCACAGCCTGTGGATCTTCTTGTCGTCCACAGACTGTGGAGATCGTCTGTCCACGAATCCACAGTCGGCTGACCTGGCTTGATCCTCTTTCTCCAGCACGCCCTGTGGACACAGTCTGGACAACTTCCCGGTCCCCAGGGTGTGGACGCTGGAGAGTCACGGAATCTGTGGAGGGTGGCCGTAACGCGGCGCGTATTCGAACAGCGGGTGCTCGCCGGGTGAACCGCGGTTCGATGGGGATCACGGTCCGCAGCGGCGGAGGACGACCGTAGAAGGCCTGCGAGAACCTGGCAGGAGCCGTACGAGATCAGCGAAAGGCGCCCTCGGGAAAGTGCCCCGGGGCGCCCTCAGCGACGTACGGAAAGAGCTGTCAGCTGTTCTTGATGCGGTTCGTGAGCTCGGTGACCTGGTTGTAGATGGAGCGCCGCTCGGCCATCAAGGCGCGGATCTTGCGGTCGGCGTGCATGACGGTCGTGTGGTCACGGTTGCCGAACTGCGCGCCGATCTTGGGGAGCGACAGGTCGGTGAGTTCCCGGCACAGGTACATGGCGATCTGCCGGGCCGTCACCAGAATCCGGCTGCGCGAGGCTCCGCACAGGTCCTCCACGGTGTGGCCGAAGTAGTCGGCGGTCGCGGCCATGATGGCGGTTGCCGTGATCTCCGGGGCCGCGTTCTCGCCACCCGGGATCAGGTCCTTGAGGACGATCTCGGTGAGGCCGAGGTCCACCGGCTGCCGGTTGAGCGAGGCGAACGCCGTGACGCGGATGAGCGCGCCCTCCAGCTCGCGGATGTTCCGTGAGATCCGCGAGGCGATGAACTCCAGGACCTCCGGGGGGGCGTTGAGCTGTTCCTGCACCGCCTTCTTACGAAGGATGGCGATGCGCGTCTCCAGCTCGGGCGGCTGGACATCGGTGATCAGCCCCCACTCGAAACGGTTCCGCAGCCGGTCCTCCAGGGTCACCAGCTGCTTGGGCGGCCGGTCCGAGGACAGCACGATCTGCTTGTTCGCGTTGTGGAGCGTGTTGAAGGTGTGGAAGAACTCCTCCTGCGTCGACTCCTTGTCCGCGAGGAACTGGATGTCGTCGACAAGGAGGATGTCCATCTCGCGGTAGCGCTTGCGGAAGCTGTCGCCCTTGCCGTCGCGGATGGAGTTGATGAACTCGTTGGTGAACTCCTCTGAGCTCACGTACCGGACGCGCGTGCCCGGGTAGAGGCTGCGGGCATAGTGGCCGATCGCGTGCAGCAGGTGTGTCTTGCCGAGTCCCGACTCCCCGTAGATGAAGAGGGGGTTGTACGCCTTCGCAGGTGCCTCGGCGACGGCGACCGCGGCCGCGTGCGCGAAACGGTTCGAGGCTCCAATGACGAACGTGTCGAAGAGGTACTTCGGGTTCAGGCGTGCGGTGGGCTCGCCCGGACCTGTCGCGGGAGCCGGCTGCGCGGCCAGCGGGCCGGGTGCGCCGCTGGGGGCGGGCAGGGTCGAGCCGACGGGACCACCGCGGTGGACGTGACCGCTGCCGGACGGTGACGGCTGCTCGGGCAGCTCGCGGCGGTCCGGCCGCTGGTCGTAGTCGGAGCGGGGCTGGTCGTAGTCGGGCCGCTGCTGTTCGTAGCGCGGGCGCTCCAGGGACTGCGGCCGGTAGTCCTGCGGGGGCGTCGCGTACGGGTCTCGCTCCGGGAAGCCGAGCCGCTGCTGCTGCCAGCCGTAGTCGTCGCCCTGTGAGGGCCGCGGCCAGCTGCCCTGCTCGGGGCGCGGCTGGTAGTCGGGATACGCAGGACGGGCGGTCGGGAGCGGGTCGGGGCGGCCCTGAGGGTGGTCGTGGTTGCGGTCGTGGGGTCGGTCGTCCGCGCGGTGGCGGCCGTACCCCTCGTATCCGTCCCGTCCCTCGTATCCGTCTCTGCCGCCCTGGGCGGACGGGGGCTCGGTCTCCTCGTAGCGTGGCCGGCGCTGGGCGGGGGGCGTCGGCGGGGGCTCGCCGGCGGAGTCGTCGACGGTGATCGCGATACGGATCGGACGGCCGCACTCGCGGCTCAGCGTGTCACTGACGATCGGCGCCAGGCGCCCTTCGAGCACGCCCTTCGCGAATTCGTTGGGAACCGCGAGCAGCGCGGTGTCCGCGACCAGTGCCAGCGGCTGGCAGCGCTTGATCCAGTGCTCGTCCTTCGCCTCGACGCCCTGCCCTCGTCCCTCACCGAGGAGTTGCTCCAGTACGCGTGGCCACACTGCGGCAAGATCGGCAGGTACGTCAGCCACAGGGCACGCTCTCTCACGGGTCCCTCGAACGAGTGGTTCGCGGGACGGGTTGGTATGTCACTCGGGTGGGCGGGTGGAACCAGGCAGTTCGGGCGGGGCGAACGAATCAGACGGGTCAGGGAGAGGGGAACGAATCGAAGTCCGGCCACGGTAGTCAGGGCGACCGCTGCGGTTCAAGTTGTTGTCCCCAGCCTGTGGATAGTGTCTCCTGTCGCCGCTGGTTTGACCGGATGGCGTAGCCGCGCGTACCGTTGCCAGGTCGAGTTGTCGATGGCTGCTGCCGCCTGCCTCCGATGGGCATAGATCACATACGAGTGATCGGGAAGCGGTGCACTCGGGCGTAATGCGAGCTACTCGTGGGCGCACGGTGACAGCCATGACGGCACCCCGCCACCTACCGATTCTTTCTGGAGCCCCCGAGTGAGCAAGCGCACCTTCCAGCCGAACAACCGTCGTCGCGCCAAGACCCACGGCTTCCGGCTGCGTATGCGCACCCGTGCCGGCCGCGCGATTCTCGCGTCCCGCCGTGGCAAGGGTCGCGCCCGCCTGTCCGCCTGATCGCAGTACAGGTCATGACGTGCTGCCTACCGAGAATCGGCTGAGGCGGCGCGAGGACTTCGCGACCGCGGTACGCCGGGGACGCCGGGCCGGACGCCCGCTTCTCGTCGTCCACCTGCGTAGTGGTGCAATGGACCCGCACGCGCCTGGGGAGAGCGCTCCCCCGTCGCGTGCGGGTTTCGTTGTCAGCAAGGCGGTGGGGGGCGCGGTCGTACGCAACAAGGTGAAGCGCAGACTTCGTCATCTGATGCGCGATCGAGTGGCCCTGCTGCCCCCCGGTAGCCTGGTAGTCGTACGAGCGCTGCCCGGTGCGGGTGACGCCGACCATGCACAGCTGGCCCAAGACCTGGATGCCGCTCTGCGGCGGCTACTGGGAGGGGGCGCGCGATGAAGTACCCACTGCTGGCTCTCATCAAGCTGTACCAGTGGACCATCAGCCCGCTGCTCGGGCCGGTGTGCAAGTACTACCCGTCGTGCTCCCACTACGGGTACCAGGCCATCGACCGCCATGGTGCGATCAAGGGGACGGCACTCACTGCCTGGCGGATCCTGCGGTGCAATCCGTGGTCGCTGGGCGGTGTGGACCACGTCCCGCCGCGCAAGCGTCCGCGGTGGCACGAAATGCTGCGTAACACCTGGCGCGCACGCAAGGGCGGGAACTCCGCCGCCGAACCGGCCATTGGAGGGCACGGTATGTCCGACCAGCCCTCGAGCCCGGCCGCCGAGACCCCGTCGCATGCTCAAGGAGCCTGATTAGTGGACACGATTGCCAGTATTTTCAGCTTCATCACGACGCCCGTTTCCTGGGTCATCGTCCAGTTCCACTCGGTGTACGGCGCTCTCTTCGGCGATGACACCGGGTGGGCCTGGGGCCTGTCCATCGTGTCCCTGGTGATCCTGATCCGAATCTGCCTGATCCCGCTCTTTGTGAAGCAGATCAAGGCGACCCGGGCCATGCAGACGCTCCAGCCCGAGATGAAGAAGATCCAGGAGCGCTACAAGAACGACAAGCAGCGTCAGTCCGAAGAGATGATGAAGCTGTACAAGGAGACGGGCACCAACCCGCTCTCCTCGTGCCTTCCCATCCTGGCGCAGTCACCGTTCTTCTTCGCCCTGTACCACGTGCTCAACAGCATCGCGAACAACGACACCGTCGGTGTGATCAACACGCGCCTACTGGAAAGTGCGCAGCAGGCGCACATCTTCGGTGCCCCGTTGGCCGCGAAGTTCACCGACAGCTCTGCGGACGTCACGGCGCTCGACGCCTCGCTGACCAGCGTCCGTGTCGTCACCGCAGTCATGATCGTCCTGATGTCGGCGTCACAGTTCTACACGCAGCGCCAGCTGATGACGAAGAACGTCGACACCACGGTGAAGACGCCGTTCATGCAGCAGCAGAAGATGCTGATGTACGTCTTCCCCATCATGTTCGCCGTCTTCGGCATCAACTTCCCGGTCGGTGTCCTCGTCTACTGGCTGACCACCAACGTGTGGACCATGGGCCAGCAGATGTATGTGATCCACAACAACCCGACCCCGGGTTCCAAGGCCCAGGCCTCCTACCTGGAGCGTCTGCACAAGCGCGTCACGCACCACGGCAAGACGCGCGGCCGCGGTGAGAAGGCCATCGTCAAGGCCATTGTCGCCAAGGGCCGTGACCGCAATGAGTACGAGCGCAAGTTCATCAACGGTCTGATCAAGGCGGGCCTCGCGGCCCAGGCCGACGGCACCGTGGCGAAGAGCGAGGTCACGACCGTCGCCGAGACCGAGGACGGTGCCCCGGCGATCAGTACCCCCAAACGCCAGCAGCCCAAGCGGCAGAGCAAGTCCCGGCGTCAGTCGGGCGGCATTCAAGGCGGCGCCAGTGGCGCGAAGACGGCGGGTGACTCCGGGGCGAAGACCTCCCTGAGCAAGTCCGACGGGCCGCAGGACGCCAAGCCAGCGGGCAGCAAGCCTGCCTCGGGCGGTAAGTCCGCCTCGGGTGGCACACGCAGCAAGGCCCAGTCCGGACGCAAGGGGCCGCAGCGGCCCAAGTCACCCTCCAAGAAGTAAGAAGGAGTCCATCCCGTGATGGAAGGCACCACGTCCGCCGCCACCGAGGGTGGCGACACTCTGACCCGCCTGGAGCAGGAGGGTGAGATCGCGGCGGACTACCTCGAGGGTCTGCTGGACATCGCCGACCTCGACGGTGACATCGATATGGATGTCGAGGCCGATCGCGCCGCTGTCTCGATCATCAGCGACACGGGCAGCCGTGATCTGCAGAAGCTGGTCGGCCGTGACGGCGAGGTGCTCGAGGCTCTTCAGGAGCTCACGCGGCTGGCTGTTCACCGGGAGACCGGAGACCGTAGCCGGCTGATGCTGGACATCGCGGGCTACCGCGCCAGGAAGCGCGAGGAGCTGTCCGAGCTGGGCGCCAAGGCCGCGGCCGAGGTCAAGAGCTCCGGCGAGGCGGTGAAGCTGAAGCCGATGACTCCCTTCGAGCGCAAGGTGGTGCACGACGCGGTCAAGGCCGCGGGCCTGCGCAGCGAGTCCGAGGGCGAGGAGCCACAGCGCTTCGTCGTCGTGCTTCCCGCCTGAATCGGTACGTACGTTCCTCCGGCCCCGTCTGTTGCGCAGGCGGGGCCGGACTTTGTCAGCCTGATAGTGCCTGTTGGTTCCTTGTGGCCCTGGTGATCAGCGCCCAGTGCGCTTGTGCGGTACGGAAGGACGGTTCCCCGTGACGGAGGCAGCGGAGCTCCCCCCTGCGCCTGAGCAGGCCCGGGCGGTATTCGGCGATCGCTTCGCAGACGCGGTCCGGTACGCGGAACTGCTGGCGGACGCGGGAGTACGGCGCGGCCTGATCGGTCCCCGCGAAGTGCCTCGCCTGTGGGAGCGGCACCTGCTGAACTGCGCGGTGCTCTCGGAAGTCGTGCCCGAGGGGGTGACCGTGTGCGACGTCGGCTCCGGCGCCGGGCTGCCCGGCATCCCACTGGCCCTCGTCCGCGCGGACCTGAAGATCACGCTGCTCGAACCGCTGCTGCGGCGTACGAACTTCCTCACTGAGGTCGTCGAGTTGCTCGGCCTCGACCATGTCACCGTGGTCCGTGGCCGCGCCGAGGAGGTCCTGGGCAAGCTGCCTCCGGTCCATGTAGTGACGGCACGGGCCGTGGCGCCCTTGGACCGCCTCGCGGCATGGGGCGTGCCGCTACTGCGTCCGTACGGAGAGATGCTTCTGCTCAAGGGCGACACCGCGGAGGAAGAGGTCAAGGGCGCCGGGGCCGCCCTGAGCAAGCTCGGTGCTGTGGAGACCTCCGTGCTCCACGTAGGAGAGGGCTTGGTGAGTCCGCTTGCCACTGTGGTGCGGGTCGAGGTCGGGGAGAGCCCCGGAGGGGTGCGCTTCGCGGCCAAGCGCGCCAAGGCGGCACGGACCGGACGGACGCGGCGTCGTCGCTGATCCGCTCTGACGACGAGACGTACTTCACGCAAGCTGCCAAAACTCGCATGTCGGAGTGTCGCGCAAGTGTCCTTGCCGGCGCTGTGCATCGTGTTTCACGTGAAACGTCGCTCACTGCTGCAGGGCATCATCAATCGCGGCCGCACTGCGGCCGGACCCTGCGACCGCAATCCCCTCAGATCCCTCAGGAGGAAACCCTCTCCGGGCAACAACACGCCCCCCCCGAAGAGGGCGCGGAGTTGTCCACAGAGGTGGGTTTCTCCACAGAAGAACGGACCTCGCTGGTTCACGACCCCGAAGACATGGGAGGCTCTGTTCATTGCGAGCCTGAAGTCGAGGAGAGTGAATCCTTGCGGTCCGACGCCAACATCGCGGGACCGATGACCGATCCGGTCCCCGGTCCCCGTACCGAGTCGATGGGGGACGATGTTTCACGTGAAACACCGCCCCCGATGGACGACACTCCCATCGGTCGTGCTGCCCAACTGGCGGTGGAGGCTCTAGGCCGCGCCGGTGAGGGCCTGCCACGGCCTGAGCAGACCCGTGTGATGGTGGTCGCCAATCAGAAGGGCGGAGTGGGGAAGACCACGACGACGGTCAACCTCGCCGCTTCGCTCGCCCTGCACGGTGGGCGGGTCCTGGTGGTCGACCTCGACCCTCAAGGCAATGCGTCCACTGCGCTCGGCATCGATCATCACGCCGAAGTCCCGTCCATCTACGACGTCTTGGTCGAGAGCAGGCCGCTCTCCGAGGTCGTCCAGCCGGTCCCCGACGTCGAGGGTCTCTTCTGTGCACCCGCCACGATCGATCTCGCCGGTGCGGAGATCGAGCTGGTCTCGCTAGTGGCACGGGAGAGTCGGCTGCAGAGAGCGATCCAGTCGTACGAGCAGCCGCTGGACTACATCCTCATCGACTGCCCGCCGTCGCTGGGCCTACTGACGGTCAACGCACTGGTCGCCGGTGCGGAGGTTCTGATCCCCATTCAGTGTGAGTACTACGCGCTGGAGGGTCTAGGCCAGCTGCTGCGGAACGTCGACCTGGTGCGAGGGCATCTCAACCCCACCCTGCATGTCTCGACGATCCTGCTCACCATGTACGACGGCCGGACGCGATTGGCGTCCCAGGTCGCGGACGAGGTGCGCAGCCACTTCGGAGAGGAGGTGCTGCGGACGAGTATTCCGCGCTCGGTCCGCATCTCCGAGGCGCCGAGCTACGGGCAGACGGTGCTGACCTACGACCCGGGGTCGAGCGGTGCCCTCTCCTATCTTGAGGCGGCACGGGAAATCGCGTTGCGTGGCGTCGGCGTGACGTATGACGCGCAACATGCCCACTTGGGCGCACACAACGATCAGAGCATGGTGGAGGGGATCCAGTGAGCGAGCGACGGAGGGGGTTGGGCCGTGGTCTCGGCGCATTGATCCCAGCAGCTCCAGTAGGGGAGAAGGCGGCACCCTCGGCGGCGGGCGGGGCATCGACCTCGCCAGCCGCGGTGCCGGTACTCACCGCAGAGCGCGGGGTCGCGGCGGCCAAGGTCGCCACGCTTCCGCCGGGCAATGTTTCACATGAAACCGCGGAGCCGTCAGCGAACGGTTTCGCGGAAGTGCCGGCGGCTCCTGTCGGGGCGCATTTCGCCGAGCTGCCCCTCGACTCCATTTCGCCGAACCCGCGCCAGCCCCGTGAAGTGTTCGACGAGGATGCTCTCGCGGAACTTGTCACCTCCATCAAGGAGGTCGGTCTTCTCCAGCCCGTCGTCGTACGACAGTTGGGCCCGGGTCGCTACGAGCTGATCATGGGTGAACGGCGCTGGCGGGCTTGCCGTGAGGCAGGGCTCGAGGCCATCCCGGCGATCGTGCGGGCCACGGAGGACGAGAAGCTTCTCCTGGACGCGCTCCTGGAGAACTTGCACCGCGCTCAGCTGAACCCGCTGGAAGAAGCGGCCGCCT
Organism: Streptomyces pseudoechinosporeus; assembly: GCF_054783935.1. Classification (NCBI taxonomy): domain Bacteria; kingdom Bacillati; phylum Actinomycetota; class Actinomycetes; order Kitasatosporales; family Streptomycetaceae; genus Streptomyces; species Streptomyces pseudoechinosporeus. The sequence continues at coordinate 2,108 of NZ_BAAGPS010000094.1, read as the reverse complement.
ATGACCAGCTGCTGAAGGACTTCAACTGCACGCATGACCAGTTGGCGGACCGGATCGGCCGGTCACGTCCGCAGGTCTCCAACACCTTGCGTCTGTTGAAGCTCTCGCCCGCGGTCCAACGCCGTGTTGCCGCTGGGGTACTCTCTGCCGGTCATGCGCGGGCCTTGCTCTCTGTCGACGACTCGGAGGAGCAGGACCGTCTGGCTCACCGCATCGTGGCCGAGGGTCTCTCTGTGCGGGCCGTCGAGGAGATTGTCACCCTCATGGGATCGCGGCCCAAGTCCACTGCACGCTCCAAGGGGCCGCGGGCCGGCGCGCGGCTCTCTCCGGCGTTGACCGACCTGGCCACGCGCCTCTCGGACCGCTTTGAGACCCGCGTGAAGGTCGACCTCGGCCAGAAGAAGGGAAAGATCACCGTTGAGTTCGCCTCAATAGATGATCTGGAACGGATCCTCGGCTCGCTGGCCCCCGGCGAGGGGCCAGTCCTCCAGAAGAGCCTCTTGGACGACTCCGAGGATTCCGAGGGGTCTGAGGCCTGAGCCTCAAGGGCGGGCACGATTCCTATCGGCCGACCATCAGAGCGGGCCGTGTTCCGGTACACACCGGACACGGCCCGCTCTTTGCTTTCTGGCAGTATCGATGGAATCGCATCGTGGATACGATGCGTTCGGGTATGGCGCATCCACCTGGCAGCACCTTCTATGGGGAGGCGGGGGCCATGCGGGCCATGAACCGCACCGGACTGGTGAGCGCGGGCCTGGGGCTTGGCGCGGTCGGCGGGTTCGTCGGCAGCCTGCTCAGGGAAAGGAGCGCTCTGACAGCCGCTCGTGATGCCGCGGGCGAAGGAAGCGAGGAACTGCCTTCATGGGGCGTCGGCTCGTACCGCTCACGCTGGACAACCTCCAGGACCTTCCCAAGCGCTGTCGCACGTGCGTCTTCTGGGAGTTGGACCCAGTCAGCGGTCAGGCCGCGGTAAAGGCAGGCACACCCGAGCTGGAGAAGGAGGCGTGGATCTCCGCCGTCCTGCTGGAGTGGGGATCCTGCGGCCGGGTCGTCTATGTGGACGAGGTGCCGGTGGGCTTCGTGCTCTACGCGCCGCCCGCGTATGTGCCGCGATCCACGGCGTTTCCCACGAGCCCGGTCTCTCCCGATGCGGTCCAGTTGATGACGGCCTTCATCATGCCGGGCTATCAGGGACAGGGACTCGGACGTGTGATGGTCCAGACCGTCGCCAAGGACCTGCTGCGGCGGGGCTTCAAGGCGATCGAGGCGTTCGGAGACGCCCGGTGGAAGGAACCGGCCTGCGTCCTGCCCGCCGACCACCTGACGGCGGTGGGCTTCAAGACGGTCCGGCCCCATCCGACGTATCCGAGACTGCGGCTGGAGCTGCGGACGACGCTCTCCTGGAAGGAAGACGTGGAGCTGGCGCTCGACCGGCTCTTGGGGGCGGTACAGAAGGAGCCGGCTCTTCGGCCGCTGTAAACGCTTGTGGCGTCTGCTGCATCCGGCAGACGTTCGTGACTTCTGGTCGGCGTCTGTTGCTTCCGGGCGTACATGCGAATGGGCCACCCCCTTCGGGTTGGCCCATTCGTGTTTCACGTGAAACGACGCCGCATCTGTGCAACGGCATAGCCCGATTACTCGGTGATGAAGTCCTCGAGGTCCCGGACGATCGCGGCCTTCGGCTTGGCACCGACGATGGTCTTGGCGACTTCGCCGCCCTGGTAGACGTTCAGGGTCGGGATGGACATGACGCCGTACTTGGCGGCCGTACCCGGGTTCTCGTCGATGTTGAGCTTGACGACCTCGATCTTGTCGCCGTACTCGGCGGCGATTGCCTCGAGCGACGGCGCGATCTGACGGCACGGACCGCACCAGGCGGCCCAGAAGTCCACCAGAACGGGCTTGTCGCTCTTGAGGACGTCCTGCTCGAAGGAGTCGTCGGTCACATGCTTCAGGGTGCCGGCCACTGCGGGCTCCTTAACTGGTTGGTGCGGTGAGGTGGTTGGGGGTCAGACGGTGGTCTTCTCGGGCTCCGCCGCGGCCTCGCCGTCCGTGAGGGCGGCGAGGTGGCGTTCGGCGTCGAGGGCGGCGGAGCAGCCGGTGCC
>NZ_BAAGPS010000093.1:0-6433 GCF_054783935.1 Streptomyces pseudoechinosporeus | reverse complement strand
CACGGATCCGAGGTGGGCAACTGCGCTGGTGCGGGCCCTGCTGGTGCTGACGAACCGGGAAGCAATGCCGGAAAGTTATGTGAAGTTGCCACTTTTCAAGCACCCGGCGGCAGTGTGTCGAGGTGGCGGGCCGGGAGAACGGAACGGGACCTCCGGAAAGTTGAGTCGTCGACCAAGACAGACCAACACCGGAGGCCGTTGACGGACCAGTGTGGCACGACGACGCTGATTCAGACCTTCACAACGGCCTGCGGAGTGTTCGCTCCGGGGCATCTCGGCGCCGTGGGCGCTGTTGACGGTCCACCAGCTCCTGCGGATGGCGATACTGGACGCCATCGACGCCGTGCCCGGATGCGACCCCGACCGGGCCTGCTTCACCGCGGCCCTGGCCGCCGCCCGCGACAGCGTCGCCCGTGCCGCCGCCATCGTGCCCGACGTCGGCAGCGAGCTGGGAGGACCGATCACCGAGGCAGTCACCGGCGTCCTGCTGCCACCGCGCCGACCACGGATCAGCGCACGCACCGTCAAGGGCGTCTCCGCTCGTTACGGACACCGCCGGTCCGACGAGGACCGCCCTGCCGTCAGCACCCCGGCCACCGCCCTCGACATCACCGTCCACTTCCCCCAGCAGGACACTTCCGTCCCCGCACCGACAGCAGCTCCGCCCGGCCGGCCGGCCCGGGCCAGAACCCGGCCCCGCCGCAGGACCCGCCCGTGACGGCCGAGACGCTGCTGCCGCCCGCAGCCCCGATGCACACGAGCAGGCTCGAGGATGTGCTCGCCGCGATGGGCACCGCCCCGGATCGTGAGTGGCGCGCCATCGAACTGGCCACCCTGCTACGACTGGACCGCAGCGACCTGACCGGTGAGCTGATCCGGTGGGCCAGGCGCCAGATCCTCATCAAGACCGGGCCGGCCACCTTCAAGATCCCGGACGGACCGCCGCGGCCCACCAAGGTCGCCGTCCGCCGTGAAGACGTCCTCGCGGTCATGGCCACCGATCCTCACCGCCCCTGGCACGCCCGTGAGATCACCGCCGCGCTGAACACCGTCAAACAGAGCACCCTCGCACTCCACCTCAGCGCCTGGGCACGCAAGAACCTGCTGGTCAAGACCGCGCCCGCAACCTACCGACTCCCCGAACAGCCAGTGACAGCCGCCCCCGCAAAGCCGCTCGCCGCCACGAACACACCGACCAGCCGGGACTACTTGACAAACCAGCATGAATCATAGCTTTCTGGCATTGCCTCGCGGCCTCTGGTCGCGCTATGGAGCGGCGGCGAGGCGTGCTATACGCCTGCGACAAGGTCGACAAGCGTGGTGATCAGGGCTTCCTCGCTGACTCCGGCGGGCGGGTGTCCGAAGAAGCGGACCGATAGGTGGTAGCCGGTGAGCGCGAACGTGATGACTGCCGCGAGGGCCTCCGCGTCACGCGTCAGGATCGCCCCGGCTGCCATCCAGCTGGCTAGGCGCTGCGAACGGATACTGACGTTGCGGGCGACCAAGAGCTCGCCGAGATGGTCGACCGATGCTCCGAGATGGTCGCGCTCGCGTGCGACGAGCTCCATGAGCGGGTGGAGCCGCCGCAGATTGCCGAGCCGGCGCTCGAACTCGAGCGCGAGCGCGACCCGCACGTCGCCTCCGGTCTCTTCGGGCTCGGGGCCGGTCTGCCGCTCGGCGTTGGTGCGCTCGACCTCGCGGTCGACGACCGCTTGGAGCACCTCCTTCTTCGACCGGAAGTGCCGATAGAAGCTGCCGCTCCCGGCTGACAGGCCCGCCGACGCCTCGATCTGCGTCACGGTCGTCCCGGCGAACCCTTCCCGCAGGAACAGATCCCACGCCGCGTCAAGGATCCTCGTCCGCGTTGGCACTGACATAGGTGCAATTGTAAGGACAAGGAGGAGAGCCGCTACGACCCAGGGCCTGGGTAATCTTCTTGCGATGCAAGAAGATTCTTGCGCCGGCGTCGTCGAACTGCCAGGCTGCCGAATATGACTACCCGTCACTTAATCTCATTCGCGGGATCGATCGCCCTGGCGTGCCTGCTGGTTCAGGTTCACGCGCAGCCGGTCAAGGCCGCGGACACGAACACGTCTCCGGCCATGGCTACGGGTCAGCGGCCGATGCTGGACTTCGATCCGGACAAGGGCACCCTTGACGGCTCACCGGTTGACCACCTGCCCGACCACATCCGGCTGCTGGACATCCAGCTGCCGAACGGCGGCGCACCGCAGCGGGCCGATTGGTCTCCCGACGGGAAGCGCCTTGCTTTCCTCGATGCTCCGATCGGTGACCTCTGGGAGTACGACCTGGCGACCGGCGCGAGCCGCAATCTGACCAAGACGTCTGCGCTCCAGGGGGGAGTGCTACGGGCGCACCACCTGAGCAACGGCGACATCGTCATGTGCGCGGTGGCTGAGCGCAGCGCCGACGACCCCGAGGGCGACCGCTTCCGCGGCGAACTGTGGGTGCTCCAGCAGCCTTTGGGCACACGTGCCCCGGTCCGTCTCGGCGAGAGCTGCTGGGAGGGCGTCGCGGTGTCCAAGCAATCCGGTTCCACCCGCATCGCGTGGAACCAGTCGACCATCGACTTCACTAAAATGCCGGACGTGATCAAAGAGGCCCTGCTGGGCAAGTCGAAGATCCTGACGGGTCGAATCGTCTACCGCAACGGCAGACCGGAGATCGCCGATCGGACGGTCGCCCTCGACAAGCGCGATGTCTCCCTGGTCACACCCGCCGTCGAGGCTCAGGACTTCCGATCCCTGCCCGATGGGGACGCCGACCCCGACGACGAACTGATCTTCTCCGCCTACTTCCATAAAGGCGGACAGGCCATGGGCGTCAACCTCGACACCGGCGCCGTCAATGATTACGCACCGACCTCGCTGTTCTACGAGGAAGCGGAAGGCACTGACCCGGCTGGCCGTTACATGATGGTCGAGCGAGACCTCGCCATCGCCCTGTTCCCCGGCATGGTCGACATCTGGCGCCTGTCGCTGGATGGCTCCGGGACGCTCGAGCGGATGACCACGTTCAACCACTACAAGGGCTTCGGGGCCAACAACCCGGTCGTATCGCCCGACGGCACGCAAATGGCCTTCGGACTGAAAGTGGAGGGCGGTGCCGAGGGCGAGGGCGACGGCATCCTCCTGATGGACCTCAGCAGATGAGGCGGCGTTGGCGCCGACTGAGCGTGTCCGTGCGGGTCACCCGAGCGCAGCACGCGGCCCACAGGGTGTCCCACACCCGCCCGTAGGAAGCGTCGGGGAACAGGGTCAGCGCCAGCACGAAGTACACCGCCACCCGCGCCGGCACCGCACTCGCACCCTGGCCGCCGGACGCGTGACGACGGTAACCATGCCAGGCGGGCCGCCGCTGCCACCGCCCGGGCCGGCAGCGGCGGAGCCGGGCTGGGGCGAGGGCGTCGTGTTCCCGGGCATCGGACACCGGCCAGGTTTCCCCGCCGGGGTTCCGCGCAGCTGGAGAACCTCACCGTCTGGCCCGTATGGGTGTGATCATCGTTCGCGTAGCTCGGAGCGAGTACGCAGAGGTCGCCACTCGACTTCACATTCACCACCGGATGAGAGGGACATACACAGCATGCGATCGATCAACCGACTGACAACGTCAGCCGTCGGAGCGGCCGTGCTCCTGGGCTGCGTCTCGGGACCGGCCGTGTCACAGGCGAAGCAGGACGGCACACGGGTGCTGGTGTTCTCCAAGACGGCCGGCTTCCACCACGGCTCGATCTCCGCCGGCATCGCGGCGGTGAAACAGCTCGGCGAGACGGGCGGCTTCACGGTCGACGCGACGGAGGACGCCGGGGCCTTCACGGCCGACAACCTCGGGCGCTACGACGCGGTCGTGTTCCTGTCGACGACCGGTGACGTCCTGAACGACGCCCAGGAGACGGCCTTCGAGGGCTACATCCGCAGTGGCGGGGGCTACGTCGGCATCCACGCGGCCGCCGACACCGAGTACGACTGGTCCTTCTACGGCGGGCTCGTCGGTGCCTACTTCGAGTCGCATCCGTGGTGGCCGATGCGCGCGACGGTGCACGTCGAGGACCACGCCCACCCGGCGACCGCCAGCCTGCCCACCACCTGGAACCGCACCGACGAGTGGTACAACTTCCGCTCGAATCCCCGGGAACGGGTTCGCGTCCTGGCCTCCCTCGACGAGTCCTCGTACTGGGGCGGCAACATGAACGGCGACCACCCGATCGCCTGGTGCCAGAACTACCAGGGCGGCCGCTCCTTCTACACCGGCGTCGGCCACAGCAAGGAGTCCTTCGCCGAACCCGCCGTCCGTCAGCACCTGTCGGGCGGAATCCAGTGGGCCACCGGCGCCGTCGAGGCGGACTGCCGGCCGGAGAACGGCTAGCGGCCGCTCTTCGACGGCACGGCCGCGTCGCTGTCGGCATGGCGGCAAGCGGGACCCGGCGCCTTCGAACTGAGCGACGACGGAACACCGACGTCGGCCGGCGGCCTCGGGATGCTCTGGCACGCCGCTGAAACAGTTCGTCTCCGTCCGCAGCAACGGGGGCAGGGAGCGGAGGGACATCGCCCTTAGGACCGCGGTCGACTACGCGACGTACCTCCTCCTGACCGCGCTCGGCCCGGTCAGGACGCCCAAGTAGGCGGACGGGCGGCCCGAGGCCGGCATCGACAGCCCCCGGTGGAACTCTTCCCCGTTCCCGCCGGGGGCTCTCCGTCCGCCGGGGCTCCCGCCATCCCTGCGACTGATCCGCACCTCCGCCACAGGTCGACCGGGTTCCGCTCCGGCGCGACGCTGTCGGCGCCCCTCCCGCGGCGAAAACCGCCGTGAGCCCCGACCAGGTGGCCTCTCCCTGCCCGCGACGGCTCCGCCCCAAGCCGTCCCGCCGCCGGCGGCGTACAAGTTTCTGGTCGAGGGGCTGCGCGTCGCGCGCGTACACCGCCCGCTGGTGGTCGCAGGGGCTGGCAGCCTGAAGACCTCCTCGGGCCGGGAGCGGGTCGACACCCCGGTCCCCACCCTGTGGGGAAAGTCTGGGAGGCCCGCCGCCGCGGCGGCATGGGGATCAGGAGACACGACGGCGGGCCGGTCAGCGGGACGGGAAGAAGGGCGCTCCCTTCCGGCGCAGCACCTTCGGGCGGACGTGGCGAAAGGCGCGTGAGACCGTCGGCCTGCCCGAGGACTTCCGGTTCTACGACCTCCGGCACACCGGGCACACGCTCTCCACGCGGTCCGGTGCCACCCTGAAGGACACGATGGTCCGAGCCGGGCAGGCCTCGGAGAAGGCCGCGCTGATCTATCAGCACTCCGACGAGGAGCGACAGGAAGAGGTCGCCGCCGGCCTCGACGCCACGGTCCGGAAGGCTCGGGAGGAGGCTGCCCAGAAGGCCGCCGAGAGGTGTTCTGGCACGGATCTGGCACGCGGCGAGTGATCACAGTGGACAGCAAAAGGGTCCAGGTCTTTGACCTGGGCCTTCTTCGTGGAGCGGGTGACGAGAATCGAACTCGCGCTCTCAGCTTGGGAAGCTCGTGTGCTTCGGTCTTCGCTGCCCCGCTGACCTGGGGCGGAGCGGCATGCCCGGCTGGTCGGCCACTGGCTCATTGCCCGCTGTTCCCCGTGGCTCCCCGCAGGATCTGGCACGCATCTGGCACGTCTGCGTTGGTGCTGGCTGCCACCACAAGGCCGTTGTCAGTGGCGGGTGTTAGCTTCCTGACCGGGGATGAGCCGGTTTCAGTGTTCTCGCTGAGGAACATGGCGGCTGAGGGGGGTGGCCGGATAGGGATCCCCGGATCTGCTGGATCCCGGGATGCCGAATGGCTCCGTACCCACCCCCCTCACCACCTTCTGATCCGTAGCTCTGTATGGATAGGTCGGTAAGGGTCATACCGGTTGCGCCGGAGGGTCTGAGGGCGGTTGGAGGTCGGGGGGAGTTGCTGGAGTTGCGGTACCCGGTTGCTGTACGCCTGCCGCAGCATCGCGGAAGTTGGCGAGGTTGCTGCGGGCGCTGAGGGTGTCGGGGTGGTCCTCGCCCAGGATCCGCTCGTAGTCGGCCAGGACCCGCTCGCCCAGGTCGAGGGCGTCCTGCACCCGCCCGGCATCGCGGTAGGACACGGCGAGGTTGCTGCGGGCGTTGAGGGTGTCGGGGTGGTCGGAGCCGTGGATTTCCTTGCTTCGCCGAACGGTTCCCTCGTCGTACTCGATCGCCTGCTGGTAGAGACCCGCGTCCGTGAGGCTGCCGCTGACCTGGTAGATGCACGGGTGGATGGCGGGCTGCCACAGGGCCGGGTGGGTGTGCTGGTCGAGACGGACGGTGTTGGCACGCAGGACTGCCGACAGTTCCCGGTCCTCATGATCGAGAGCGGGCCAGACACTGAGAGGGCGGTATGTGAGTTGATAAGCGATTTGCCGTCACCTGAACGGATGAGGCTGCGGTAT
>NZ_BAAGPS010000092.1:0-64014 GCF_054783935.1 Streptomyces pseudoechinosporeus | reverse complement strand
CACGGATCCGAGGTGGGCAACTGCGCTGGTGCGGGCCCTGCTGGTGCTGACGAACCGGGAAGTCGCCCGCTGACGGATGATCTTGTCGGTGGACTACCGCTCCGGACCTGCCCGAGCCTCCCGACGCCTACGCACACCAGACCATCTGACGTGCCGTTTTCACGATGCACCGTGCTCACTGACAATGCTCTCCCCTCGCACCGTCCCGCGACCCGTACGCCGCTCAGTCCGCACCACAAGCGCACCAGATCGAGCGGGGAACAGCGGGGAATCACGGGGAAAGCAGCCGAGCCCAACAAGGCCACATACCAGCCGTTCGCCCAGGTCAATGCCCCAACCGGCCCCAGAATGCCGCAGCTTCCCAAGCTGAGGGCCCGGGAACTGTCATAGCGGACTGCCGTCGGAAATTGCTCTGGTCGACGACATGCCCTGACAGCGTTCGGCGTTGGAGGCCTCCTCGTGGACCTCACGGACGACGGCTCGGCGGCCTCGGCTGACCTCGATCAATCCGTCCTTCTTCAGCTGGGTGAAGGCGCGGTGCGCGGTACCGACCGAGACGCCGTGGGCCTGGGCGATGTCGCCGACGGTGGGGACATCCTCGCCGGGGAGCATCGTGCCGTCCTTGATGGCACCTGCGAGCTCCTGGGCGATCGCCTCCCAGGGAGCGAGTTCTCGAGGTGGGGCTGCCTCCATCTTGATGGTCCTGCCGAGGGGACCCACCTCCGTGTCCGGGCGGGCCCGGACGGCTGCCTCGCACTGGCCGCACAGGGCTTCGGCCCCGTCGTCGGTGACGACGAGCATCGCCCACAGCGACTCGTTCCCGCACCCGCAGACCAGGCGCAGCCCGTTGATGAAGGTCGTGACCGGCTGCTCGGTGAGCAGCCCTTCTGGCACCGGCAGTTGCTTGGCGAAGGCGGTGACGGCCTGGCGGTCGGAGGTGGCCAGGAAGGCCGCGTAGTACTTGAGCGTCGTCGCGCCTCCGCCGCCGTGCCCGACACGGCCGGCGACGGTTCGTACGTCGGCACCGGCGCCCAGGAGCTCGGTCACGTTGTACGCACGCAGGTCCTTCAGGCGATGCGTGTGGATCTTCAGCTTTCTCGCGAGGCGGCGGTATCGCTGACTGACGCTCGACGGCACGAGCGGGGCGGAGCTGTCGGCTTCGCCGGAGAACACGAAGGCATCGCGGGCGAGTTCACCGCCGAGTGCCTTGCAGCGTTCTTCGGCACGCTCGCGGTGGGCGACCAGAACGGAGCGTGTGATCACGTCGATGGCCTGCTTGCGGCGCTGATGGGTCTTGGTGTCCTTGATCCGGCGGCCGTTGTTGGAGTGCTTCACGAAGAGTTCGAGCCGGTCGAGGTTGATGTCCGACCAGCGCAACGCGCACATCTCACCGCGGCGTGAGCCGGTCACCATCGTCATGAACAGGAACGTCCCCCAGTCCAGGTCCCGCTGCCAGGCCGTGTTGAGAACGAGGACCGCTTCTTCGGGAGTTGGTGGGTCGGGGTTCGGCTTGGGCTGGGAGGGTGGCTCGGCGAGGGCGGCGACGTTCGTCGTCACGTAGCCCCAGCGCAGGCCGCGGTCGAGCGCGGGCCGGAGGATGAAGTGAATCTTCCGGATGGAGTTCGGTTCGAGGGTCAGGCAGACGTGCTTCTGCTTGGTCTTCGGGTCGGTCTTGCCGTTGCGTCGGCCCTCGCACTGCTCACGGCACTTGCGCAGCCGGGAGTAGAACAGCTCGAGCATCTCGGCGGTCAGCTTGCCGGCCTTCAGGTCGCCGAAGGTCGGCTTGAGGTAGTTGCGGATGATGCCCTCGGCCCGCTCGTACGACGTCTCGTCCAGCTCGGCGACACCGAGCCAGCGGTCGAGCAAGAACGACATGGTCACCTGGGTCTTGGGATGGCGCTTCTCGTCGACCTGGTGGAGGAGCCTCGTGCGCGCCTTCTCCGCCTCGGGCTCTGTCTCGGCCTGCTCGTGAAGGTAGATGTCCTTCTTCGTGAGGGGGTCCCGTCCTGCGTAGACGCGGACCTGGAAGCCGGCCCCGTTGGGGCGGATGCTGCCGCGCTGACGTCGCCTGGATGTCTTGGTCGCCATGGTTCTGGAACCTATTCATGGTTAATGCCATGGCTACAACGAACAGCGCGCCTACCTCGCAGAGGTAAACGCGCTGGTCAGACCCTGTGCCCCCGGCAGGATTCGAACCTGCGACACCCGCTTTAGGAGAGCGGTGCTCTATCCCCTGAGCTACGAAGGCGGGGGCTTGTAGAAAACCTTGTTGAAAATCCAGCCTGCGGATCTTCGACAAGGAGCACAAGCCCGCTGGTCGGATATGGTGCGACGTCCTCCGCAGTACCACTTGAGCGGACAACGCGACGTACCAACGACCGACCAGGGACAGCGTAGCGGATGCGCGCCAGCGAGGGTCCTCTGTATAGGAGCAGGAGAGCGGCGCGGCGAGCTAGAGTGCCTCTGACCTGCCGTTTCTATGGCTTGCAGCGAATGATTGGTGGACGTTGAGGGCGCGGGGACCGAGGGCGGTTGGAGCGTTCTGCTCCCTGCGTCAGCTTGTGGGGCTACTTGGCGCTGTCTCGCGGCGCCTGGCATGACAGGCCGCCCCTTGTTCCCTGGCGGTAGGGGTCTCTTGCGATGCACGCAGGCCCAGAGCTCGCGGTTCGCCGGCGCGGTAGCCAGTCCAGGCCCGGCATACAGGGCGGGAAAGCCGCAAGGCGGACCAACATCAGACTATGCATAGAAGGTCAGCCGACGGTTCTGGCTCATCGTTTTCTCGATCGGTCGAGTGCAGATCGGTTTAGCCGGCCTCCAACGACCCGCATGGAGATGGCGTATCAGCGACGATCAGGTTCGAACGTAAGCTCAGGCGTCTCCGGCTGAGTTCCATCCATCCGCTGCTGAACTGATCGGAGTTCCCTGCCTACCTGAGCCTTGTGAACCCCAATGCCACAGGGGGGCAGTCGGCACACCGCGTCAGGGACCGATTGGGGAGATGCTCGGTGTGACAGAACCCGGCGTATGCACAGCCGGATGCTGGCGGACAGCGAGAAGGGGCGCCTCGGGCGGTCACGTTCACGGGGTGTGACCGGTGCGGCGGAGGACCGGGCGCAGGACCTCAATGACGCCGGGGTCGTCCACCGTGGAGGGGATGGGTTCGTCGTGGCCGTCGGCGATGCCGCGCATCGTCTTGCGCAGGATCTTGCCCGAGCGGGTCTTGGGCAGGGCGGCCACGACCGTGACGTCCTTGAGGGAGGCGACGGCGCCGATGCGTTCGCGTACGAGCTGGACGAGTTCGGCCTCGACCTTGCTCGGTTCGCGGTTGCTGCCTGCTTTCAGGACGACGAAGCCGCGCGGGATCTGGCCCTTGAGTTCGTCGGCGACGCCGATGACGGCGCATTCGGCGACGTCGGGGTGGGCGGCCAGGGCCTCTTCCATGCTGCCGGTGGACAGCCGGTGTCCGGCGACGTTGATGACGTCGTCGGTGCGGCCCATGACGAAGACGTAGCCGTCGTCGTCGATGTGGCCGCTGTCGCCGGTGAGGTAGTAGCCGTCGTAGGCGGAGAGGTAGGAGGCGACGTAGCGGTCGTCGTCCTTCCAGAGCGTGGGGAGTGCGCCGGGCGGCAGGGGGAGCCTCACGACGATCGCACCGTCGACGCCCGCGGGCACCGGCTCGCCCGAGGGGTCGAGGACGCGGACGTCCCAGCCCGGCAGCGGGCGGGTGGGGGAGCCGGGCTTGAGGGGAGCGGCCTCGATGCCGACCGGGTTGGCGACGATGGGCCAGCCGGTCTCGGTCTGCCACCAGTGGTCGATCACCGGGACGCCCAGGAGGGCGCTCGCCCAGTGGTACGTCTCGGGGTCGAGGCGCTCGCCGGCGAGGAAGAGATAGCGCAGGTGGGAGAGGTCGTAGCCGGCGGTGAGTGCTCCCTTCGGGTCCTCCTTGCGGATGGCCCGGAAGGCGGTGGGTGCCGTGAACATGGTCTTGACCTGGTACTCGGCGGCGACGCGCCAGAACTGGCCCGCGTCCGGGGTGCCGACCGGCTTGCCCTCGTACAGGACCGTCGTGGCGCCGGCCAGCAGGGGTGCGTAGACGATGTAGGAGTGCCCGACGACCCAGCCGACGTCGGAGCCGGTGAACATCGTCTCGCCCGGGCCCACGTCGTAGACGGCGCCCATCGACCAGTGGAGGGCGACCGCGTAGCCGCCGCAGTCACGCACGACTCCCTTGGGCTTTCCGGTCGTTCCGGACGTGTAGAGGATGTAGAGGGGATCGGTGGCGGGGACGGGAACGCAGTCGGCCGGCGGTGCGGCGGCGACCAGGTCGCCCCAGTCGAGATCGTCGGGCCCCAACTCGGCCGGCTCCTGCGGGCGTTGCAGGATCACGCTCTTCTCCGGCTTGTGGACGGCGAGTTCGATGGCCCGGTCGAGCAGCGGCTTGTATGCGATGACCCGCTTGCCCTCGATGCCGCAGGAGGCGGAGACGACCACCTTGGGGGCGGCGTCGTCGATGCGGAGGGCGAGTTCGCGCGGGGCGAACCCGCCGAAGACGACCGAGTGGACCGCGCCGATGCGTGCGCAGGCCAGCATCGCGACGGCGGCCTCGGGAACCATCGGCATGTAGATCACCACGCGGTCGCCGTGTCCCACGCCGAGCTGCGCGAGTGCTCCGGCGAAGGCTGCCACTTCGTCCCTCAACTGCGCGTAGCTGTAAGTGCGTTGGGCGCCGGTTACGGGGGAGTCGTAGATGAGCGCGGGCTGGTCTCCCCGGCCGGCTTCGACGTGCCGGTCGAGCGCGTTGAAACAGACGTTGAGCCGCCCGTCGGGAAACCAGCGATAGAACGGTGCGCCCGAGGAGTCCAGGGCGCGTCGCGGAGTGACATCCCAGTCGATGCCCTCTGCCGCCCTCAGCCAGAAGCTCTCCGGGTCCTCGGTACTGGCGCGGAAGACATCCTCGTACGTTCCCATCGCGCTCTCCTTTGTGGCATCGAGGGACAGTGGTGGGGCTGCGTGCGGAACAGTGTCGGACACAAGTACCTCATGCCGGCCGGCATGGTCGAGCAGGATGCCGGAGACCGGCGGACCGGTCACCGGCATCGAGGTGGTGGGGCGGCCTGGCGGACAGGGCCCCATCGTCAGGTGCAGCTTCCGCTCACGTGCCGAGGTGCTTACGGAGCCACTGGCCCATCTGCTGGATCGCCTGGTCCACCTCGGGCACGCGCCCGGCGCCCAGGACGAAGGAGTGCTGGCCTTCGGGCATCGGGTGGACCTCGGTGGTGACCTTGAAGTCCGCGAGGCGGCGGCCGAGTTGGGCGCCGTCGTCGGCGAGGGTCTCGTACTCGCCGTAGTGGACGGTCGTGGGCGGCAGGCCGGTCAGGTCGGCGTTCACGAGGCTGATCTGCGGGTCGGCGAAGTCCACCGCGGGGTCCTGCAGCCAGGCTCCGCGGAAGAGTTCGAGGGTGTTCCGGCTGAGCATCTTGTCGTTGTCTTCGTTCGCGTCCACCGACGGGTTCTGGATGGTGAGGTCGGTCCAGGGTGAGACGCTGACGATCGCGCCCGGGGTGGCCTCGCCCTTGGCGAGCAGGCGCAGCGGCAGCATGACCGCGAGGGTGCCGCCGATGGAGTGGCCGGTGCTGCCGATGTTGCGCGGCTGGTAGCCCTGGGAGAGCAGCCACCGGTAGGCGGTCTCGGCGTCGTCGAGCTGGGCGGGGTGGGGGTGTTCGGGGGCGAGGCGGAAGTCCACGACGAGGGAGCGGGCGCCGGCCGCCTTGGCGATGTGGCCGGCGGCCTTGCGGTCGGAGTGCATGGAGGCGGTGACGGATCCGCCGAAGTGGAAGTGCAGCAGCGCCTTGTCGGGGTCGGCGCCCTCGGGGATGGCCCACAGGGCGGGCACGCCGTCCGCGTCGACCTCGGCGTAGGTGACGCCTTCCGGCTCGGTCGACGCCTTGTGGTTCGAGTCGACGATGTCGCGGACGACGGCCAGGTCGAGGCCGGGTGCCGACGACCTCGCGCTCACACTCGCAAGGAACTCCACGAACTCGTGTGCCTCTGGGCTTACTCCCATGGTGGTGCTCCTTCTCGGACGGGTGCCGTGCCGGGTTCCCCTGCGGGAGCCGGGTCGATGTGCTGGTCATGACGCTACTTGCTGAGTATAGGAAAGTAAACTCAGGTGAGGTTGGGGTCACCCTCATGGCTGCGAGGAGGCTCTTCCGGGGCATCGATGGGCGCGATGTGGGCGATCCCGCTCCTGCGCCAGGTCTGGTACGGCTCGTCCCGCGGGAGTGCTTGCGGAGACTGCATCTGATCTGGGTCGAATCGGTTGCATCGACCACCTCGTCGGCTGGGCCGCCCACGAGCCCGACTTCACCCTTCAGGTCGTCAACGCAGCGACGACACCAGCGGGTTCACCGTGTTCCGCCGCTGGGTCGTCGAACGGCCTCTCTGGGCCGTCGCCAAGAACGACGCCTCGATATGAAAAGCGGGAGGGGCTGTGCTGCGGGTGCACTTGTGCCTCACCGGGGCTGCGGGCGGCCCGTCCAGCGCGGGCCGCTGGTGTACTCCGCCGAGTCCGCCGAGCCGCAGGACGGGCCGGTCGACACCGTCGTCGCACCCGGTGAACTCGCCGCACCGAGCGAACCGTGGGTGGTTTTGTACGGGTCACGTCCATGGACGTGACCACCGGCGCCCGCAGATCAAGGTCGAGGCGGGCTGGCCATTGCTGGTCCTTCCCCGATAGGAAACCTGGAGCATCGGGGAAAGCGCCACGTGGTGCCTGCGGAGCTGTCAGCCTGCCAGCCGAGCTTTCCAGATCTCCTCGCTGGGCCATTGCTGGGCCCAACCGGCCGAAACTTCCGCGTAGTCCCGGTGTGCAGGCTGGGGTGCCTGAATCTCGATCAGGTCCTCAACGACGAAGCCGCAGGACCGCAGCAGACGGAGCATTTCACCATGCGGCAGGATGAACTGCACGTGATTACCCCAGTCCAGCCGGGTCAGGCCAAATTGCCCGCGGGACAGGGTGGTGGATGCCGACCCCTCGGACGGTACGCACAGCGCGAACAGCGGTGAGTAGCGCATGAACACCAGCTGGCCTCCGGGAACGAGAAGCCGGGCCGCCTCCGGGATCCACTGGTAGGGGTCGCACCACAACGAGGCGCCGTACTCGCTGATCGCCAGGCCGAACGTGTTGTCCTCGTAGGGCACCTTCTCGGCCTTGCCCAGGACGAGGGGGAAGTCGATGCCGAACTCCGCCTGCATCGCGCGAGCAGTGGCGAGCTGCTTCTCCGAGAGGTCGATCCCGACCGGCTGGGCCCCTGCTCTGGCCAGCCAAGCGGAAACGTAGGCAGTACCGCAGCCCAGCTCAATGGTGCGCATCCCGGCTATGCCGTCGGGAAGTACGGAGACCTGTGACTCAGGGGTGGCCCATAATCCCCAGCGTGGTTCCACCTGTGACCAGTGATCTCGGGCGAGCGGCCCGTGCCACGCAGCCGCCTCGTCATCCCAATAGCGTCGGTTTTGCTCCAGATGGTCCGGGGGGCCGTCATGAGTCATGGAGGCATTCGATCGAAGATGCTGGTGCTCCGGCAACGGAATTACAACCTCGCCAGACTCCGTCGAGAACGCGCGGCTGGCTCGATGGCGAGGTCGCTCAGGCGCGCACCACCTGCGGCACGAATCGCTCACAGACCGCGGAGCTCCACCATCGGGCCCCGTCATCGACGTGCTCACTCATGCCGTCGAGGTGTACGTGAGCCGCAAGGCCAATCCGTTCTCCGACGGCCTTGCCCTGAACGCGATCCGGACCATCGGCCACCACCTCCGCCGCGTCTACGCCGACGGGGGAGACATCGAGGCTCGCGAGGCGATGATGCTCGCCGCGACCCAGGCCGGCATCGCCTTCTCCAACTCCAGCGTGGCGCTCGTGCACGGCATGAGCCGTCCGATCGGCGCTCACTTCCACGTCGTCCACGGTCTGTCGAACGCGATGCTCTTCCCCGCGGTGACCGCGTTCTCCGTGCCCGCCGCCGAGAGCCGGTACGCCGACTGCGCCCGCGCCCTCGGAGCCGTCACCGACCGCGACGGTAACGCCTTGGCCGCCGATAAGCTCGTGGAGGCGCTCCGAGCCCTGTGCCAGGATCTTGAGGTGCCCACCCCTCAAGCCCACGGCATCGACAAGGACGAGTGGTTCCGCCTGTAGCCCCTCATGGCCGAGCAGGCGCTCGCGTCCGGATTCCCCGCCAACAACCCCGTCGTACCCACCGTGGACGAGATCCAGGATCTCTACGCGCAGATCTACGCCTGACACCCGGCGAGTGAGGAACGTGATGGCCACGACAGCCAGGTCCGCGGATGACGAGATGACGACCGATGACTGATACCGCTGCGGTCGAGATTCTCGCCGACGTCCACAGGGGCGTCGGCCGCATCCTTTTGAACCGGCCCAAGGCGCTCAACGCCCTGACGACAGACATGGTCGCCGCCATCGACCGCGTGCTCGCCGAGTGGGAGCGCCTACCGCTGTCCGCGGTGGTGCTCGCCAGTACCAGCACGAAGGCGTTCTGCGCCGGTGGGGACATCCGTACGATCCGCGAGCACAGCCTCGCCGGGGATGCCGAGGCCAGTGAGCGGTTCTTCGCCTCCGAATACCGGCTCAACGCCCGGATCGCCGAGTATCCCGTCCCGGTCGTGTCGCTCATCGACGGCCTGTGCATGGGCGGCGGTCTCGGTCTGTCCGTCCACGGCAGCTTCCGCGTCGTCACCGAGGGCGCGGTGCTGGCGATGCCCGAGACCGGGATCGGGTTCTTCCCGGACGTCGGGGCCAGCTACTTTCTGCCGCGGTTGCCCGGCGCGATCGGCATGTACCTGGGACTGACCGGGCACCGGCTCGACGCGGCCGACGCCCTGTACACAGGGCTGGCCACGCACTTCGTCCCCGCGGACGGGCTCGACGCGGTCGGGGACGCCCTGGCCGACAACCCCGGCGACCCGGTGGACGTGGTCCTGAACCGCCTCGCCGGCCGTTCCCCGGTGGCGCAGAGCAGGATGGCGGAGGTACGCGGGGACGTGGACTGGGCGTTCGGCGCGCCGACCCTCGGCGAGATCGAGAAACGCCTGCGCCACCTCGACACCCCGTGGGCGGCAGCCGCGCTGGTCGCCCTGGAGTCCGCCTCGCCGCAGAGCCTGGAGATCACTCACGCCCTGCTGGCCCGGGGCAGGCAGCACACGTTGCGCGAGTGCCTCGGCCACGAACTGGCCCTCACGCGCACGACCATCCGCACGCCGGACTTCCTGGAAGGCGTCCGTGCGGCCCTGGTCGACAAGGACCGCACTCCCAACTGGCAACGTGCGTCGCTCGGCGGACGGACGCTGCCGTCCTGAGCATGTCCGCCGTGGTCACGCGCTCCCGACACGCAACGGGTGCGGGGGCCTGACCACGGCTCGGGTCGGCGTAGAGCCGTGTGGCGCGCTGTGTCGCGAGCCATATGGCGTGCGGAATGGCACCGAGACGTCTGCAGCGGCGGCTCTCCGCGAACGTAGTCGCCAGTCGCCATTGGATCGCCGACGGCGTCGTCGCCCCTCCGGTGACCGTGCCGGACGGAGGGTCTGTGGCCGGCACGGTCTCAGTCGTTGTCGGGCACCATCGAGACCACGACCTTGCCGGCCTTGGTGCGGCCCTGCTCGACGTGCGCCATCGCCTCGAGCGTCTGGTCGAACGGGAAGGTGCTGTCGATGACCGGGCGGAGCTTCCCGCTGTCGTAGAGGGCGCCGAGCTTGCGCAGCTGGGAGCCGTTGGCCTGCATGAAGAAGAACTGGTAGCGCACGCCCAGTGCCTTGGCCTGCTTGCGGACCTTGCGGCTGAGCGTGTTCATGACCAGGCCCAGGAAGGAGGGGGCGCCGAGCTGCTTGGCGAAGCCGGCGTCCGGCGGGCCGACGACGCTGATGGCCAGACCGCCGGGCTTCAGCACGGTCAGCGACTTCTCGAGGTTCGCTCCGCCCAGGGCGTCCAGCACCAGGTCGTAGCCGGACAGCACCTTCGAGAAGTCTTCTTTGGTGTAGTCGACGACGACGTCGGCGCCGAGGCTCCTGACCAGCTTCTCGGTCTCGGTGTCCGTGGTCGTCGCCACTGTGGCGCCGAGGTGCTTGGCGAGCTGGATGACTGTCGAGCCGAGGCCACCGGCACCGGCGTGGATGAGCACCTTCTGCCCCGGCTTCACCTGGGCACGCTCGACAAGAATCTGCCAGGCGGCCAGGGCCACCAGCGGCACCGCGGCTGCCTCATGGAGGGTGAGCGAGGCCGGCTTGGGTGCGACATCGTCCATGTCGATCGCGATGAACTCCGCGAAGCCTCCTACCCGCAGGTCGCGCGGCCGGGCGTAGACCTCGTCGCCGACTTCGAAGCCGTGTACGGCGGAGCCGACCCGCGTCACGACGCCGGCCACGTCGTGGCCGAGCACGAACGGAAGCTTGTACTTCAGGACCTGCTTCAACTCCCCGTTGCGGACCAACTTGTCCAGCGGGTTGATACTCGCGGCGCTCACTCTGACCAGGACGTCGCGGTCTCCGACCGTGGGCTCGGGTACCTCCGCGGCGCGCACGCCGTCCTTGCCGTACTTCTCGACGACGAATGCCTTCATGTCGGCCGCCTTTCTGTGTGGGTGTTCCGGTGGTCGATGTGGTTCTTCGCGCAGGTCCCCCTGCGCGCCCGTTTCTCGCGTGCGGCCGGGTTGATGTGCTGGTCATGACGCTACTGGCTGAGTATAGAAAAGTAAACTCAGGTGAGGTTAGGATCACCCCCATGGATGCGTGGACCGAAGCTCTTCAGGGCGCCGGCATGGACCCCCGACTCGACCGGGACATGTCGAACTGCTCGATTGCCCGGACCCTTGAGGTCGTGGGGGAGAAGTGGACGGTCCTGATCCTGCGCGAGGTCTGGTACGGCTCGTCCCGGTTCGGTGACTTCGAACGTGTCCTCGGCTGTCCTCGCAACCTCCTGGCGACGCGGCTCCGGATGCTGGTGGAGGAAGGGATCCTGGCGACGGAGACGTACAAGGAGCCCGGTTCGCGGAGCCGGCCGAAGTATGTGATCACCGCTAAGGGCATGGATCTGGTGCCGGCCGTGATGGGGCTGCTGCAGTGGGGTGACCGTTACCGCGCCGACCCGGAGGGGCCGGCCGTGCTGGCACGACACCGCGAGTGCGGCGCGCACGTCGACGTCGAGATTCGCTGCGAACAAGGCCACCCGGTGCAAGCGAAGGACATCGAGAGCGTCCCCGGCCCGGCCTTTCGTATGAGGCCCGCCGGGTGAGCTGAGCGCGGTGCGCCAGGAGCTCGTGGTGGCTCAGTCTGCCGGTGGGCTCAGTTGACGGGCCCAACAACCCTTTAACTAGGTGGCGTTGGGCCCCAGCCGCATTGCCCGTGTCCAGGATTCCGGTCAAGGCCCGTCTGGTGCAGTCAGGGCTTTGTGGGTCGACTCCAGGATCTTCTCCGACAGTTCTGTGCCCGCCGTGGCCCGGGCAAGCAGGATCGCGCCGACCAGAGTGGCCACCATGGGAAGGCCGTCGTTGGCGTCGGTGGACAGCCACTCGGCGAATTCCTCGACTCCGGCTGCGTACGTTTCGCGCACCTCCCCGGCTGTGGGCTCGCGAGCCATGTCCCCCGCGAATCCCGCGGTGGGGCAACCGGTGCCGGGCTGGTCACGGTGCTCGGCCGACAGGTAGAAGTCGACGAGGGCGCCGCGCGCGGTGTCGTGATCGCCGTGGGCCGTGTCGAACGACGCCAGGAGTAGGTCAAGGTCTCCGAAAGCGGCTTGAGCCGCCTCGGCTACCAGGGCCTCCTTGGAGGGGAACTGCTTGTAGAAGCCGCCCGTCGTCAGCCCGATGGACTTCATCAGATCGGCGACGCTGATGCCGTTCACGCCGCGCTCTCGGAAGAGCTGGGAGGCCGCGGCGACCGCGCGCCTGCGGTTCTCGAGCGCTTGTGCTTGCGAAACCCGACTCATCAGTCACCTGCCCACGTTAGATAGTAAAGCGCATCTATCATATGCGAAGCGCCGGGGCGGCCGGCCGCAGCGCCCTCTTTCCGTATTCCGTACGGCTCTTTCTCGCTGTCGCAAGGCGAGGAGCTCGTGGGCCCGCATCCGAACCTGATCGGCCGCCGACCTGGATCCCGCGTGCACGTCGAGCAGTCTCCGGCCGCGGGCGGTGGCTGACGGCATCGCGGGGGACTGTTGACTGAACGGCTTTAGATACCTATCGTAATCTAAAGCGAGGCCGACGCTTTGGCCCCCACTCATCCGCCAGCCCAGAAATGAGATTCACCCCATGACCACGCAGAACAAGAGCGCCGTCGTCACCGGTGCGTCCGCCGGCCTGGGTACCGCCTACGCACAGCGGCTTGCCGACCGGGGCTACGACCTGATCCTGGTGGCCCGCAACACCGCGCGGCTGGAAACGCTGGCGTCGGACATCCGCAGCCGAACGGGCCGCGCAGTGGACGTCGTCACCGCCGACCTCACCGATGCGGCGCAGATCTCCGTGGTCGAGGAGCGACTACGGACCGACGAGAGCATCGCGGTGCTGATCAACAACGCCGGCGGGTCGCTGTTCACCCCGCTGGCAACCTCCGACGCCGCGGCCTCCGAGGCGCTGATCAACCTCAACGTGACCTCGCTGACCAGGCTGACCACCGCGGTCCTGCCGGGCCTGACGGCCCGCGGGCACGGCACCGTGGTGAACATCTCCTCTGCCCTGGCTCTCAACATCCTGCCCGTCAGCGCCGTCTACAGCGGCACCAAGAGCTACGTGCTGACGTTCACCCAGGCCCTGCAGCAGGAACTCGCCGAGAGCCCCGTCACGGTGCAGGCCGTGCTGCCGGGCGCTGTCCGCACGGAGTTCTGGGACGGCTCCGGCCTCGACCTCGCGGCGTTCCCCGACGAGTGGATCATGAGCGCGGACGACGCCGTCGACGCGGCGCTCGCCGGCCTCGACGCCGGGGAGCCCGTCACCATCCCGTCACTGCCGGAGATCAGCGACTGGGAGTCGTTCGAGAAGGCGCGTCAGACGCTCGTCCCGAACCTGTCGCAGCGGGTCCCGGCCGATCGCTACCGCGGCTGACCGCCGCTCCGACTCCGGTGCGGGAGTCCCTTTTGTAACGACGGCACGGCCGCTGCTGCACACGACCGATGCGTCCTCCGGCGTGGGGAAGACCAACGCACTCGGCCTCCTCCTTCCCTGCCTGTACGAACAGCCGAGGCCCAGCACTGCAATGGCGGCGGTCATGTACACGGCAAACCCGTCAGCACCGTCGACCGCCCTCCACGCAGCCTGCCTTCCAGTGGAAGGTCACCGGCCCATCCGGCCGGGTCACCGCCTACCCGCTACCGCGGGGCAGCCCGCCTCCCCGCAGCTCTCTCCCACCCTTTATCTGAGGAAACATCCATGTTGAACGCCCTGTGGAACCCGATCGTCGCCGGGGAGATCTCCCTGCCGCACCGACTGGCGATGGCCCCCATGACGCGGAACCGGTCCACCCCGGAAGGCACACCCACCGAGCTGAACGCCGAGTACTACGCCCAGCGCGCCTCGCACGCCCTCATCATCACCGAGGGCACCCAGCCCAACGCCGACGGCCAGGGCTACCTGCTCACCCCCGGCATCTACTCCGAGGAGCACATCGCCGGCTGGCGCAAGGTCACCGACGCCGTGCACGGCGTCGACGGACGCATCGTCATCCAGCTCATGCATGTCGGACGGATGTCCCACCCCGACAACACCCTCCACCACCGGCAGCCGGTCGCCCCCTCCCCGGTCCAGCCGGCGGGCGACATGTTCACCCCGTCCGGCCCTCAGGAGATGCCGGTACCGCGCGAGCTGTCCACAGAGGAGGTCGCCGCGACGGTCGAGGACTTCCGGCGCGCCGCCGCGGCCGCGATCGCGGCCGGCGCCGACGGCGTCGAGATCCACGGCGCCAACGGCTACCTCTTGCACCAGTTCTTCGCCACCAACACCAACCAGCGCACCGACCAGTACGGCGGCTCCGTCGACAACCGCATCCGCTTCGCGGTGGAGGTCGCCACCGCGGTGGCGGACGAGATCGGCGCCGGCCGCACCGGCTTCCGGATCTCTCCCGGCAACCCGTTCAACGACATCGCGGAGAGCGACACCCACGAGCTGTACCCGGCACTCGTGCGCGCCCTCGCCCCGCTCGACCTCGCCTACCTGCACATCGGCAACTGCGGCGACGACGAACTCCTGCACACCCTCCGCAAGCTGTGGCCGAACACCTTGATTCTCAACCGGGCCGGCGCCGACATCGCCACCCGCGCCAAGGACATCGAAGACGGCCTCGCCGACATCGTCACCGTCGGCGTGATGGCACTCGCCAACCCCGACCTGGTCGAGCGCGTACGCACCGGCGCGCCGCTGAACACCCCCGACCCCGCCACCTTCTACGGCGGCGGCGAGGCCGGCTACACCGACTACCCCGCCCACACCGCCTGACAAACCCCACCCACACCGCCTGACAATCCCCGGCGATACCGGTCCTGGCGGGCCGGTATGCCCAAATGGCCCCATGGAGGTACCACATGTCTGATCACGCTGTTGTTGAACTGAGCCCGGAAATGACCGCGTTCGCGGAATTTTTGGCCTCAGGGGCGAATCCCCCCTCCGAGGTGGATGCGGCGCGCATCCAGGCGGAGCAAGTCCATCTCGCGGCCCGGGAGCCGGAAGGCGTCACCTATCGGGAGGTGGACGCGGGTGGCGTTTTTGGAATCTGGTGCGAACCCGTCGACGCCAGCACCGACCACGTCCTCCTGCACACTCACGCCGGGGGCTCCGTTCTGGCGTCGGCGTTCGTCGACCGAAAGCTCGCAGGGCATATCGCCAAGGCCGCCGGGGCCCCCGTACTGGTCCTGGACTTCCGGCGGGCACCGGAACACAAGTACCCGGCTCAGGTGGACGACTCGGAGGCGGCCTTCAACTGGCTGCTGTCCGAAGGGTATGCACCGGGGAACATCATCACGATCGGCCACTCGATCGGCGGGTTCCTCGCCGTCGCCCTGGTGCTTCGCCTCCGCGACAAGAAGCTGCCGCTGCCCGGCGCCATCGTGTCGATTTCCCCCTGGTGCGACCTCGAAATCGCCAACGAGACCATCGCGAGCAACGCCGGGACGGACAAGATTCTCAGCAAGGAAATGCTGGAGTTCTTCCGGGAGTCCTGGATCGGCGGCACGGGCATCGAGTTCACGGACACCCGGATCAATCTGAACCGGGCGGACCTGAGCGGTCTGCCCCCGACCCTTGTCTCCTGGGGAACGTACGAGGTCCTGGAGGGCGAGGACGAGGAGTTCGCCGCCCGCGTCAAGGACGCCGGAATCGACACGACGACCGTGGTGGTCCCCGGAGGCCAACACTCGTACGTCTACAGTGCCGGCCGGGTTCCGGAGACCGACGCCGCCATCGCACAGATCGGCGCGTGGGTGCGGGAGAAGGCGAAGATCTGACCTAAGCGACCCCGGGGAAGTTCAGGCACGCCCCCACGCCGCCCGGCACGCGCCCCCACTGCCTTAAGGGCGTGGGAGGTGCCCCCACTCGCCGCACCGGCCAAAGGCCCAAGTAGCTCCTCCCCCAGTCTCAACTTCGTTCGACCGGGGGCACCCCCATCGAGGGCCTTCGTCCGGCACTCCCCCAGCCTTCGGCCGGGGGGACCCCCAGAGCACGCACCGAACGACGCGGGAACGCACCCGCACTTCCCCGGACCCGCTTAGCGGTACGGGCGCGGCAGTAGCACGATCCGCGCGCCTGCCGGATCGGGACGGTGGACGGACGCCGACATGGCCTGCGGTGGCGCGCAGGTCCGCGACGCCCGCGATCTCGTCCCGGTCCGGCAGACGACGGTCGGGACGGCCGACCACGACGGCGGCTTCAGCTACGCGCGCGCACCGCCGCGCGCGACCAGGCTCGCCGACCTTCGGGTCGCCGTCCGGGCCGAGGATCCGTCGCGTCCGGTCGACAGCGACGTAGCCGCAGCCTTACTTCAGAGGTAATGGTTTCGGCGTTCCCACGCTGGCTGGATTGGTCATCTTTCCGCGTCGGAGGACGCGGACCAGGAAGGAGAGGTCAGCCATGTCCATAGCCGCACCTACGGACACCCGCACTGTGGTTGAGGAGTTGCTGCGCAGAATTGGCGAGGGCAACCCTGAGCGCATCGCCGAGCTGTATGCCGAGCAGGGCGATTGGAAGCTCGGCTGGCCGGAGGACGAGCACGGCCGCACTGCCACGCCGTGGATCCGTCATCGGTCCACCCGGGCCGACGCGGCCGCCCACTATCGCGAGCTTGCCGAGCACCACGTGCAGGAGTTTGCGGCGACTGAGGTCGAGCGCATCCTTGTCGACGGAAGCGACGCGGTCGTGCTCGGCGAGATCCGTCAGACCGCCCGGCCCACCGGACGTGCGTACCGCGCGCGGTTCGCTCTGCATTTCACCGTCGAAGACGGCCTTGTCACCCGGCACCATCTCTACGAGGACAGCCTGGCCGTCGCCCAGGCATTCGAGGCGGAGAATCAGTGAAGGGCCACCAGGGCAATCGCGAAGATGCTGCTCACAGCCACTCGTTGATGGCCGCGATGAGGACGGCCGCCTCGTAGCGGACCGCGAGCTTGTCGTACCTCGTGGCCACGGCCCGGTGCCTTTTGAGGCGGTTGATGCCGCACTCGACCGCGTGCCGAGCCTTGTAGCCCTGAGGGTCGAACTTCGGCGGCCGGCCGCCGCGCGAGCCGCTCAGACGTGACCTGCCACGCCTTCGTCCCACCCCGAGAACCAGGAGAACGACGATGCACAGCCCGAGCCGCAACTTGTCACGCGTACTGACGGATTCCGTGTCCCGGTACCCGGAGCGCACCGCGATCGTCTTCGGTGACGACCGCATCACGTACAGAGCCCTCGACGCCGCAGCCAACCGGGTCGCGAACCTGCTTGTCTCGCGCGGCATCCAGCCGGGGGACAAGGTCGCGCTGTCCTGTCCCAACCTGCCCCACTTCACCAGCGTCTACTTCGGCATCCTCAAGGCCGGGGCGGCGGTCGTGCCGCTGAACGTGCTGTTGAAGGCTCGCGAGGTCGCCTACCACCTCACCGACTCCGACGCGAAGGCGTACTTCGCGTTTGAGGGCACGGCGGAGCTGCCGATCGGGCAGACCGCGTGGGAGGGATTCCAGGCCACCGAGGGCTGTACCGAGTTCTTCCTGATCGAGGGCGGTGGCGCGCCGTGGGCCGGGGACGGGACGCCGGAGTCGTACGCCGCGGTCGTCGCCGAGCGGCCGGTGACGTTCCAGACGGTCGAGCGCGACGAGGACGACACCGCGGTGGTCCTCTACACCTCCGGCACGACCGGCCGGCCCAAGGGCGCGGAGTTGCGTCACCGCAACGTGTACGACAACGCGCTCGCCAGCGTCGACCTGTTCGCCGCCGACTCCGAGCGCCCCGACACGTACCTGTGCGCGTTGCCGCTGTTCCATGCCTTCGGCCAGACCGTGATCCAGAACGGCGCCCTCGCCTTCGGCGGCACGATCGTGATGCAGCCGAGGTTCGAGGCGCGGGCAACCCTGCGTCTCATGCTCGACCACGATGTGACGTTCTTCGCCGGCGTCCCGACGATGTACTGGGGTCTTCTCGCCGCACTCGACGAAACGGTCGACGTCGCCCGCCTGGCCGCGAATCTTCGCGTGGCGGCGGCCGGTGGCTCAGCGTTGCCCGGCGAGATCCACAAGCAGTTCAAGGACCGCTTCGGTGTCACGATCCTTGAGGGATACGGACTGTCCGAGACCTCCCCGGTCGCCTCCTTCTCCCGGTTCGGAGAGGAGCCCCGCGTCGGGTCGATCGGCGTACCGATCCCAGGCGTGGAGATGAAGCTGATCCGCGATGACTGGTCCGAGGTCGAGGGCGGCCTCGGCGAGATCGGGGAGATCGCGATCAAGGGGCACAACGTCATGAAGGGCTACTACAAACGGCCCGAGGCGACGGCCGAGGCGATCAGGGAGGGCTGGTTCCGCTCCGGCGACCTCGCCCGCAAGGACGAGGACGGCTTCTACTACATCGTCGACCGGTCCAAGGACATGATCATCCGCGGCGGTTTCAACGTCTACCCGCGCGAGGTCGAGGAAGTGCTCATGGAGCACCCCGCCGTCTCACTGGTCGCCGTCATCGGCGTACCGCACGACTCCCACGGTCAGGAGATCAAGGCCGTCGTGGTGAAGAAGGCCGGGAGCGGCACGAGTGAGGAGGAGCTCGCCGCCTGGGCGAAGGAGCGGCTCGCCGCGTACAAATACCCGCGCGTCGTCCAGTTCGTCGACGAACTGCCCTTGACCCCCACCGGCAAGATCCTCAAACGCGAACTCGCCTGAAGCGAAACGGGGAGGTCAGGTTGGGCGGGTTTCGGCATCCCGCCTGGCGGCTGTGCTCCTGTCCTGGCGTTCCCGTGCGAAGGCCGCGCTGAGTTCACTCATCACTTCGTTCATGGTGAAGGGCTTGCCGCACCCTTCGCACACGGTGCCGCTCAGGCCCACCTCGCGACCGCATGCTGTGTGGATCTGATGGACGGCAACCTCTTCCCCGGGCTCTTTGCACCAGCTCTCGCCCCATGCACGCAGGGCGAGCAGCACCGGGGCGAAGGCTTCGCCCTTGTCGGTGAGGTGGTACTCGTAGCGGCGGGGCCTTTCGCTGTAGGCACGGCGTTCGAGCATGCCGTCGGCCTCCAGTCGCTTGAGGCGGTTGGTCAGCATCTGCGGGGACGTCAGGGTCTGGGCCTGCAGAGTGTCGAAGCGGCGGTTGCCCATCGCCAGCTCCCGCATGATCACCAGCGTCCAGCGGTCCCCGATCGCCGCGCTCGAACGCGCGATGGGGCACACCGTGCTCGTGATCTCCGACCAGCCACCCACCCTGACGTCCTCCTCCTGAACTCGTTCCGCCCTCCCATCATCGCAGAGACCGAACGAGTAACTATGAAAAATCGAGTCGGTAACCTTCTAGGCTCGGCCGCGTCATGGGTGCTGGGCGTCGGGCCGGTTCAGTAGTGGCCGCCGGCCGGAGCAGATCAGTTCGCCTCCAGCTTGGTGAGTGCGAGTGCCTTGCGTCCCAGGCTGGCCGCGTAGAGCGGAGTCTCGCGCTGGTTGTGGGCGTGGGTCGACGCCTGCTGTTGCGCGGCGGCGTCGTCAAAGCTCACGCCACCCTGAGCGAGAAGGTCCAGGAAGCCTTGGGTGGGGCGGACGGTCACGGTGTTGGTCAAACGGCAGGTTCTGTCATCGATCGGCTCCACCCGCAGGTCCCATGTGACGTGGGCTTTGGTCCAGACGCCTGCTGTCTGCGCATCGGACAGCGACACCATGCGGCAGTGGTGCGGCTCGTGCACCTCGGCCACGTAGTGCTGGATGACGAGGCTGCCGCCGACGTTCTCCACATTGATGGACATCGGGCGCCCGTCATCCGTGGTGGTCCGGCCCGCAGCGATGTGTTCGCCCGGCGCGCAGCGCTGGTACTCCGCGTCGGGCAGGTTCAGCACCCAGTCTGCGATGTCGACCGTATCGATCGGAGCATCGACCGTAGCCGTCGCCTCCGACGCAGTCATCAGCAGGTTGTGTATCACCTGGTCGTTCGACATGATCTGATCCTTTCTCAGCGCAACGCACTGCATGAGCAGTGAGTCGGCTACGCATCCGCAATGGGGAATGACGGCCAGGCCGTCCAGGTCGAGCAGTAACGTCATGGAGTTGTCTGAGCCTGTGGTGCCGTGCTGATCAGTCTGCGTACGGGACTGTCGTGATCATTTGTAGCCACGGGCGCTTTGCGTGAGGGTTCTCCAACTGCACCGATCGCCAGGCAGGTTGACGGCCAGTCAGGTCACCAGCAGTTCTACGGTGAGCGTCAGGCCGCCGGCGTCCCCTTGAACGCAGTGACGATCTCGTCGGCACTCACGATGGCGTGGGCGTAGGTCGGGCCGTTCAGTTCGTGGGCCGCGTGCAGCATTTCCCGGGTCCACGCGACGGTCGCTCCGCGCACCAAGGTCACGTGGTACCCCAGCTCCATGGCGAAGCGGCTGGTCGACTCGATGCAGGTGTTGGCCAGCATGCCGATGCTCACGACATGGGTGATGCCGTGCTTCTTGAGCTGGAAGTCGAGATCGGTGTTGGCGAACCCGCTCTGCGCCCAGTGCTCGTGGACGACGACATCGCTCTCCTGGGGAACGAAGTCCGGGTGCCATTCGCCGCCCCAGCTTCCCGCCGCGAATATCTGCGCTTCGTTGCCGCTGGCCTGGTCCCGTGTGAGGAAGTTCCAGTTCGCGTAGTTGCCCTCGCGCCAGCGACGGTGCGGGACGACGAACACCTGGATCCCGGCCGCACGCGCCGCGGCCGTCACCGCGCGCAGGTTGTCGAGCAGACCGACCTCCCTGGCGACCTCTTCGACGTAAGGCCACACCTTCCCCCCTTCGGAGAGGAAGTCGTTGTAGGGGTCCACCAGGAGCAGCCCCGTATGCGCCGGCTCGTACTGCGTATCGGCCATGAGTAGTCCCTCCAGTAGCGCCAAGGAGCCCGCGCCTTGTGCGACGAACGCGCGCTCGGCTCATCCGCACAGTAACTCAAAAAATCATAGCAACAAACTCTATTTTTCATAGTTACTCGTTCGGTCTCTGTGATGATGGGAGGGCGGAACGAGTTCAAGAGGGTGTCGGTGGCCTGACGCTCGCCGTAGAACTGCTCATCGGTGCGGCCACTGTGCCGGCGACGGCGGGGACGGCGAAGGCGCTGAACTCTGCGACCGGAGCGCCCATCGAGTTCGGTTCGGCGGCGCGCCGGAGTCGATCGTGCGCTGAGGGGCGACGGCGGCGGAGTGCATGGCACTCAGTTGATGTCACACCGCTGTCCGGCCCGCGACCGCGAGGTCGATGGCTCACGACCGGAGGCGGGCGCCTGTTCCCAGCCGAGCGGTGACTTCACGGGGAGTGAGGGTGGAGTGCTCCGCGGAGCACTCGACGACGACGCGGACCGGGGCGTCGCAGTCGGTGTGGCGGACGTCCAGTAGGGGACCCTCGGGGCCGAGGGCGTATGCCTCGCCCCACTGGGTCAGTGCCATCAGGACGGGCCACAGGTCCCAGCCCTTGCGGGTCAGGCGGTATTCGTTGCGGGAGCGGCTGCCGGGTTCCTGGTAGGGGACGGTCTTGAGGATGCCGGCCGCGGTCAGCTTGCGGAGGCGGTTGCTGAGGACGGCTTCCGACAGGCCGATGTGGCGGTGGAAGTCGTCGAAGCGGCGGACGCCGTTGACGGCGTCACGCAGGATCAGCAGCGTCCATTTCTCCCCGATCACGTCGAGCGTGCGCTGGACGGGGCAGTTCTCCGTGCTCGCCTCAAGCCACTCCATTCCGTCATCGTACGGGCCTGACTTCGTCATTGACAGTCAGCTGGGCAAAGGGCTAGCTTCACTCACAAAAGTCAGACGGGAAGGCCTCGGTCGTGGGACGAACACGTACGTATAACTGGGAAGATCCCGCGATCCTGGCGGAAGCCGCCGGGCGCATGGCCGGCATCGACTTCCTGCGCGAGCTGCAGGCGGGGCGGCTGCCGGGGCCGCCCATCAACTACACCGTCGACTTCGCCCTGGACGAGGTGGAGCCCGGCAGGGCGGTCTTCTCCCTGACGCCGGGGGAGGAGCACTACAACCCGATCGGCAGCGTGCACGGCGGCATCTTCGCCACCCTGCTCGACTCGGCGGCGGGCTGCGCCGTCCAGTCCACCCTCCCGCAGGGCATGGCGTACACCTCGCTCGACCTGACGGTGAAGTTCCTGCGGCGGATCACGGTGGACACGGGCCCGGTGCGCGCCATCGGCACGGTTGTCAACAGTGGCCGCCAAACCGCTCTCGCCCAGGCCCAGTTGGTCGACGCGAAGGACCGTCTGCTCGCCCACGCCACCAGTAGCTGCATGCTCTTCCCGGTACCTGCCTCTCGGGTGTGACTCCGCAGACAGGGCCCTTGGTGTGGGGGCAGCCGGGACTACAGGGAGTGCATCGATATTCCGCTCGGCGGCGGCCCGCTGCCCCTTGGTGACTCGTCGATTTTTTGGATTACGTTCGCAATACCATAGACTGGCGAAGTCGGTGAAGGGCAACCGGTCCTTCCGGCCGGCGAAGGAGCGTGTGCTGTGGTGCGGTACGGAAAAGAACACAAGCAGGAGACGAGGCGGCGGATCATCGAGACGGCGGGCCGCCGGTTCAAGCAAGACGGTATCGACGGCTCCGGGGTCTCGACGCTCATGAAGGACGCGGGGCTGACCAATGGGGCCTTCTATGCTCACTTCGAATCCAAAGATGACCTCGTCACCACGGCAATCGCCGAGCAGTTGAAGGCGCAGGCCGAGAATGTCGTCGCGCGGGCTGCGCCTGGCCGTGCCGGACTCGAGCAGATTGTGCGCGGGTACCTGTCGCCCCAGCACCGCGACAGCCTTGGCGACGGCTGCCCCAACGCCGCTCTGCTCGACGAGATCGGGCGCTGCACCGACACAACCAGGCAGGCGTACACCGACGGCGTGCTGGTCCTCATCGACGGCATTGCCGCCCGCATGGCGCCCGAGGCCCCGTCCTCCGCACGTGTGAAGGCGCTCAGCCTCCTCGGCCTGATGGCCGGGACACTGCAGCTTTCCCGCGCCTTGACCGATAGTCAACTCGCCAAAGAACTCCTCGATCAGGGGATCAACAACGCCCTCGCCCTGCTGGACGCCGGGCAGCGCGTCTGACGCACCACATCCCTGGCCCCAGGCCGTGGCTCTCGGGGGAGCGGTCCGAAGCCGGCAGGTTCTCTCCAGCTGGGACGCAGCCGACGCCACCGGGGATCACCTCCTGCGCCGCCAGCAGCTGCATGCTCTTTCCATTTCCTGCGTCCTGAACCGCGACGGGCATTTCACGGCTCGCACCGGGCAGCGCTCCCGGCCGAGGTCGCGGCCGCGACCTCGGCTGACGGCCATACCACCGCACGTACGTATCAATTCGCCCTGGCCGAATGCGGGGAGCCGCGCGTTCCGTACGCTGCCGCGACTCTCGTGCTGCTTCTGCTGCCGATCACCCAGGGACACGAGTGGGGCTGGTCCTCACTGAGTACGATCGGCTGCTTCGCCGGTGCCGCCGCCATGGGTGCCGTATGGGTGCTGGTCGAGCGGCAGGTGCCGGAACCGCTGGTCGACATGCGGATGTTCGTCCACCGGCCGGTTCCGTCTCCCGTTCCACTGGCAGCGCCATCGGCAGCGCGGTGATCACCACCGTGCTGGCCTCCAAGAGTGTCGGGCACATCCCGCCGGTTTCCCGGCACTGCCCGCCGAATCGCAGTTCACCCTCAGCTTCGTCCTCGCCGGTGTGGCCTTCGCGCTGATGGCGCTGGTCGCCTGGTTCGGCCTGCGGTACATCCAGGTGGCACAGCACCATGCCGCCGAAGCGGCGGCGGACCGGGTTGCCGTGACCGAGTCCGAGGTGCTGCCCGGGAGCAGGTAGGAGGCCCGTACGGAGCCCTGGCGCGGCGGCGTCAGAACAGGGCTTTCGCCTCTGGCGCTGCCTCTGACGTCGCTGCGGACACCGTCACTGCGGACCGGACCTGGCCCAGCTGGCCGATCACCGTGCACCGCCGGGGCAGGCCCGCCTTCGCGACCGGGCGGCTGCCGGCGGAATTGTGCGCGGGCGGCTGCGTGCAGCGGTCGGTAGCGGAGTCTCCCCGGTTCGGCGGCAGCCCTGTTCCCGTGCCGCTGCAGGTTGCGCGTGGAGGGGCATCGGTGGAGAAGCCACGGGAGGGTCGCTACCCGGGCCGGTGGCCTCGCAGCAGCGGAGCGGTCGTCGCACCGGGCGCGTGCGCCGTGGTGAATCTGCTCCCCCGCCACCCATGTGAGTACGGTCATAATCCCAAGTCTGGTCAGGTCCTTGTCCGCGGGCCGACTCCCTGCTTATTGTCGTATGGTCGTAATGCAAAGGGCTCAATGAGCGTGAGGACGCAGCATCCTGCGAACCCGCCGGCCAAAGAGGCCCCGCAACTCTCTCAGTCGAAAGGGACTTCCCATGAAGTCGCTGGTCTTGCCGAAGACGACGCCGGGGGCGGCGGACGAGGTGCGGGGTGCGGAACTGACGGACACCGATACGGCCGCGGCCCTACAGAACCCGGGCGCCCCCGGTCCACTCGCCTCCTTCGCCCGGTTCGTCCTGTTCGGCGGCGGTGTCGGGGTCGCGTCCAGCACTGCCGTGGTCGGGCTCGCCGGACTGATGCCCTGGGCTGTGGCGAATGCGCTGATCACCGTCGCCTCGACTCTCCTCAGTACGGAGCTCCACGCACGTTTCACCTTCGGGGCAGGGCATGCCGGATGGCGCCAGCACTGGCAGTCCGCGGGGTCGGCCACGGCCGCCTACGTGGTGACCTCCACCGCGGTGCTCGTCCTGCACCTCGTGCAGCCGTCGGCCGGAGTGCTCTACGAGCAGGTCGTCTACCTCACCGCCGCCGGGCTCGCCGGTATCGGGCGTTTCCTGGTGCTGCGTGTGTTCGTCTTCGCCGGTGGCCGGACCCGGACCACGGTGCGGGCCATGAGCCCGGCGCCGGCACGGGAAACGGGCGCCAAGGTGTACCCGCTCTTCCCGGTACCGGCACTGTGAGCAAACCGTCCGACAGTGTCTCCCTCGCCGATGACCACCGGCAGGCGATCCACACGATCCGGTGTCTGTCCGGCATAGCCCTGTCCGTCGGTGGCGGTCTGGATGCCCTCGACGATGCGGGCGTACGAGGCGCGCTGGGCGTGGTGCGAAGCTCAGATGGTGGCTGGGACGCCGGCCGGAGTATCCCCTGGGGTCAGGTCGGCAGCCGGGCCACCGGTCTTGCGCCGGCTGGGGACCAGGAACACCAGCACCGCCGCCACGCCGAGCACACCGGCAGCGAATAGGACAAGCCCCACCGCGACGACCGGTCTGCCGCCGATGCGGTCGGAGAGCGCTCCTGCGAGCGGTCCGGCGATCATGGGTATGGCGGTCCAGGGCAGCATCCGCATGCCTGCTTCCATCGACGAGTAGCCGCCGACGTCCTGGAAGTACTGGGTGAGCAGGAAGACCGATCCGAACAGGCCGAGGTGCATCAGCAGGCTGGCGGCGTTGATGGCGCTGAAGGAGGAGTTGTGAACAGGTGGCGATCGACGGCATTTGAGCGTGTCTTGGCGCGTGTGAGTGAGCCTTCGGGCAGTGGCGGGCACGCTCTCCGGCGGGGAACGAGAGTTCTTGCATCGAATGCGTGACCTTCATCGGTGATGGTCGTTGGGTGGGGTGACGGATTTCTGCGACACCGGGCCGGAGGTGAAGGGGTGGGTGGGCTGCGGGAGGTGGCGGCGCCGTTTGTGGTGCCCGGTCCCTCGGGGGTCGCGATCCGTACCCGGCTGGGGCACCTGAGCGCCGGGGACGAGAAGGTGCTGCGCCTGGTCGGCGACCTGCTGGGGTCGCTCGCCTCCCGTGATCTGAAGGCGCGGTGCGCGGCCGGGCTGGACCACGACAGTGAGCGGTGGGCCGAGCGCAAGCGCACCCTGACGGAACAGTCCTCCTCGCGCTGGGCTGGGTCGATCACGAAAGCCACCCACGATCAGTGGGCGCTCGCCCGGCGCGGCCAGCTCGCGCACATCCAGAGCCTTCAGGCCGGGATCGAGGCGATCACGCACCGGCTGTCCCTGCCCGTGGGCGAGAAAGGCACCAAGCGCGCTCCGGGCGGCTACCGCAGCAAGCAGGAATGGTGTTCGCCAAGTCCCGCCGCCTGCACCTGCTCGAAGACCGGCTTCAGACGGTGCGGGCCGACCGTGAGGCCGGCGTCGTGCACGTGGTGCGCGGCGGGAAGCGGCTGCTCAACACTCGCCACCACCTGGAGCAGGCGCAGCTCACCGAGCCGGAATGGCGCAAGCGGTGGCAGGCCGGGCGCCGGTTTCTCCAGGCGGACGGTGAGTCCGGCAAGCGGTACGGCAACGAGACCATCCGCGTCACCGACGACGGCGAGGTGTCCCTCAAGCTCCCGGCGCCGCTAGCGCACCTGGCGAACGCGCCGCACGGCCGGTACGTGCTCACCGCCCGCGTGGCGTTCGCGCACCGGGGCGAGCAGTGGGCCGACCGCGTCACCGCCAACCGGGCCGTCGCCTACCGCATCCACGAAGACACAGGTCGGGGCCGCTGGTACCTGACCGCGTCCTGGACGATCCCACCGGTCCAGACCGTGCCGCTCGAGGCTGCCCGCACGAACGGCCTGATCGGCGTCGACACCAACGCCGACCACCTCGCCGCCTGGCGCCTCGACAACCACGGCAACCCCAACGGCGAACCGCTCCGGTTCGGCTACAACCTCACCGGTCCCGCCCACCACCGCGACGCCCAGGTCCGGCATGCCCTGATCCGCCTGCTGCACTGGGCCAAGCGCCATGGCCTGGCGATCGCCATCGAGGACCTCGATTTCACCGCCGAGACCAGCCGGGAGAAGCACGGCCGCCACAAACGCTTCCGCAACCTCATCTCCGGCATGCCCGTGGCCAGACTGCGGGCCCGGCTCGTCAGCATGGCAGCCGAACTCGGCATCACCGTCGTCGCCGTCGACCCGGCGTATACCTCCAAGTGGGGCGCCCAGCACTGGCAAAAGCCCCTCACCAGCAAGACCCGTAAGACCACCCGCCACGACGCTGCTGCCGTGGCGATCGGCAGGCGCGCCCTGGGGCACCCGATCCGGCGACGGACGGCACCGCCCCCTGCTCACCAGAGTGATGAGCAGGGGCATCGGACCGTCCAGGCCCGACCGGGCACCTCAGGGCGTGAGGGAAACCGCCCCCGCATCCCCGGACCACGGACACGATCCGCTGGCGCCGGACGCGGCGAGAACGCGGTGGACCAGAACACCCAACACCGTTCGGGGCGTTCGGCTGAGCATGGGCCCTGGCAACAGGACTCACTCCCGCTCAGTCTTTAGGAACGGTGACGGAACAGGCGCATCGGGTGCTTGGCGCGCAGTTCCCAGGCGACGAAGGCGACCAGCAAGAGGGCGCCGCCGATCAGGCCGCCCAGTACCGGGGTGCTGGTCCAGCCCTCGGCGTTGCCGCGGACCAGGGCGTGGACGATGCCGAACAGACCGCCGTCGGCCAGTCCCCGCGTGACTGGACCTCAGCCGGCTGCGGGCAGAGCGTCAGGACCTCTGCGGCCGGCGCTGACCGCGCGCGGCGGTGCTGGTCGTGCGGGCCTGACCAGTCCGGTGTCGTAGGCGAAGATCACGGCCTGGACGCGGTCGCGGGCGCCGATCTTGGCGAGGATGCGGCTGACGTGGGTCTTCACGGTGGATTCGGCCAACGACAGCCGTTCGCCGATCTCGAGGTTGCTCCAGCCGGAGGCAATGGCGGTCAGCACCTCGCGCTCGCGCTGGGTCAGGGATTCGCGTTCGCGCTGGGGCAGGAAGGCGAGCTGCCGCTTTTGGCCGGGGGCGCGGCCGGGCCGCCGGTCGGAGGAGACGTCGATGAGCTCGCGAGTCAGGCCGGGGGCGATGACCACGTCCCCGGCGGCCACGGACCGGACACCGGCGACGAGTTCGTCGGGCAGCGCGTCCTTCAGCAGAAACCCCCTGGCACCGGCGCGCAGGGCGTCGTACGCGTGCTCGTCGATGTCGAAGGTGGTGAGGACCAGGACGTGGGAGCGGCCTCCGGACTCGACGATACGGCGGGTGGCCTCGATGCCGTCCATGCCGGGCATCCGTGCGTCCATGAGCACGACGTCGGGGCGCAGTTCGGCGGCTTTGCGGACCGCTTCGGCGCCGTGGGCGGCCTCGCCCACCACGGTCAGATCGAGGTGCTGTTCCAGAAGCATCCGGAAGCCGAAGCGCTGCAGGGCGTGGTCGTCGACGATGAGAACGGTGGTCATGCCAAATCTCCGTGTGAGCGGTGGTGGGGGTGGTGGTGGGGACGAGAAGGGCACGGACGGTCCAGTCGCCGCGGGAGCCGGGGCCCGCGGCGACCTCTCCTTGGCAGAGGGCGGCCCGCTCGCGTATGCCGACCGGCCTCTGGTCGCCGCCGTCATGGTCGTCCACCCGTGGGGTGCACGACGGTCCGGTGTCCTCGGCGGTGACGATGACGTGCGCCGCGGTGTACGGGGGCGGCGTACTTCTCCTTGCTGCCGTTGCTTTGAGATCTTGGTGGTTGCTTCACGGTCGACAGTCGGCCGGCCGGTTGAGTGTGCGGAGTTGCCCGTCGAAGGCCCGGGCGGGAACGACACGGCGGAGCGTGCTGATGCCTCCGGTGGCCGGGCCGACGGCGTAGCGCAGTTTCGCGAATGCGCTGATCACGTTTCCGACGCTACTGATGAGGGGATGGCAGCGAATCCGTCGCCGTATCGGTCATGGAACTGCCAAATCTGGTTGGACGCGGGTACCGGCAGTGGCTCGGGCGACAGCAGTCCCTTACGCTTTCAATCAAATGGACCTATACGGACGGCGCCCGGAGCAGGCAGCCCTAGACCGGATCCTTGACGGTGCTCGGCAAGGCGACGGGGCAACGCTGGTGCTGTGGGGTGACCCCGGCATCGGCAAGACCGCCCTGCTCGACTACGTGGCCGAGTCAGCCGCCGCGGACTTCACCGTCTTGCGATGCGGGGGCACTCGTCTGGAGTCGCGGCTGACGTTCGCCGCACTGCACGAACTGCTGTGGCCGGTGACGGAGCGGATCAGTACGCTCCCGGAGCCGCAGGCCAATGCCTTGAACGGGGCGCTCGGGATGAGCGGCGACGTGGCGGACCGGTTCCTGATCGGCGTGGCCGTACTGACGCTCGTCGGCGAGCTCGCCAAGGAACGGCCGGTGCTCATCGTCGCCGACGACGCCCAGTGGCTCGACGAGCCATCCGCACAGTGCCTGGCCTTCGCCGCGCGCCGACTGCGCAACAAACCCGTGGCCATGCTCCTCACCGGACACGACGACCCCGCCGACGGCCCCTGGGAGAAACTGGCGGCCCTGGAGGTCCGGGAGCTGGACGACGAGGACGCCCGGCTCCTCGCCCGTGCCGTCGCTCCGCAAGCCGACGAGGCGGTGATCCGCCGCACGATCCGCGCGGCAGCCGGAAATCCCCTCGCACTCCAGGAGCTGACCACGTCCGTGGCGGCCGGCGACATCTCGACGCACCCTCTTGCCGATGAGCGGATCGCCGTTGGGCCACGCCTGCGCCGTGCCTTCCGCGCCCGGATCGAGAGGTTGTCCGCGCCCGCCCGCACCGCGCTCCTTCTCGCCGCCGCCGATGACCGTAGCGATCGCAACACCGTGCGCCAGGCCGGACTTGTGCTCGGCCTCGACCCGGTCGCGTGGGACGAGGCGCTGCACTCGGGCCTGCTCACCACGCGCTCGGACGGTCGCATCCGCTTCCGCCACCAGCTGATGGAGGCAGTGGTCTACGAGGAGGCGCCGCCCGCGAACCGGCAGGCCGTTCATCATGCGCTCGCCTCCGTACTGACCGGTGAGAACGCCGACGAGCTGCGCCCCTGGCACCTCGCCGCGGCTTTGGAAGCCGTGGGCCGACCCGACGAGGAGGTGGCCCGGCTGCTGGAGGAGTCGGCCCACCGGTCCTGGGCGCGCGGTGGCTGTGCCACGGCGGCCCGTGCCCTGCGGCGTGCGGCGAAGCTGTCCCCCTCGTCGGACGACGCGGCCAGACGGCTGGCTCACGGAGCGAGGGCGGCCTGGGAGGCCGGCCACGTCGACGTGGCGCGGAGAATGCTGAAGCGGGCCGAAGGGTTCTCCTCCGCATCCACGGTCGCGGATCTCAGCGAGGGGTTGCGCGGGCTGATCGAGTTCGCGCACGGCGATCTGGAAATCGCCTGCCGTCAGCTGACCCGGGACATGGAGCGGGTGGCCGATCCGGGGCAGGCGTTCAGGCTCGGCAGCATGGCGCTGCGGGCGGCGTGGGCGGCCAGTCATGGCGAACTGCAGCGCGAGGCGCTCCAGCGGCTCGAGCGTCGGCTCCCGCAAGGGGGCTTCCCGAACGCCGATCTGCTGCCGTTGCTGCGCGAATGGTGGACGGAGGACGGGGGCGGCGGCGCCGATGACCGCGACCAGGTCGTGGCCCCCGGCGCTGACATCCTCACCCGGCTCAGCGGCAGTTCCTGGCTCCTGATGCCACCGGCACCGCTGGCGGTGGCCTGGGGCATCGAGTCGGCCCTGCAGGAGGCGCTCCGCCGCGAGATCGACACGCTGCGGCACACGGACCAGGTCACTGCCCTGACCCAGGCGCTGGCCCAGACCGTGGCGCCCGACATCGCGCAAGGCTCCTGGACCTCGGCCAAGGCGAACGCCCTTGAGGGGCTCCAAGTGGCTGAGGGGACCGGTGACGACCACTTGGCCGGGCAGTGCCGCACCGGTCTCGGATGGCTGGCAGCCGCGCAAGGCGATGAGCGGACCGTCAGGGACGTCGCCGACCGGACCATCGAGGTTTGGGTGCCGCGTGGGGTGCGCGTCTTCAGCGCCTGCGCGGAGTGGAACCTCGGCATGTCGGCGCTCTTCGCCGGCCGGGCCGAGGAGGCGCTGGACCGCCTGGTCCGGCTGGGCGAGGACGGGCACCACGCGGCGAACGCCACCGTCGCGCTGCTCGCCGCGCCGGACACCGCCGAGGCCGCCCTTCAGGCCGGGCGGCCGGCGACGGCCGAGGAACAGGCGCGGTTGCTGCGGCGGTGGGCCGAGCGGACCAACGCGGCGTGGGCGGTCTCCGCGACGCACCTGGTCCATGCCCTGCTGGCGTCGGGGGCGGATGCGGAGAAGCAGTTCCGGCTCGCGCTGGAGGTCCCCGGAGCCCAGTCGAGGCCCTTCAACTACGCCCGCACGCGCCTGCTGTACGGCGAGTGGCTGCGGCGGTCCCGCCGTCGTACCGACGCCCGGATACAGCTGGCCGAAGCCGCGGAAACCTTCCGGCGACTGGACGCGGCTCCGTTGCTCGCCCGCACCCGGGCCGAACAGGAACTGACCGGGCAGCAACCGCGCCGGGACTCCGCACCGGCCCGGGACACCGCTGCCATCCTCACGGCGCAGGAGTTGAGAGTCGTACGGCTGGCCGCGCAGGGACTCACCAACCGGGAGATCGGGTCACAGCTGCTGATCAGTCCTCGTACGGTGGCTCATCACCTGGCCAACGTGTTCCCCAAGCTCGGTATCGTCTCGCGCGCCGACCTCGCGCGCGTCGACTTCGAGGACGGGCTGCGTTTGATGGAGTGACCGGCGGTATCCCGGGGCTGCCCTGGTGGCTCTCCGATGCCCGGATTCTTAACCGGGCGTACTTGGACGGATGGTCGGCTGAGGGTCGAGGGGGCCGGTCGGTACGCAGGTCGTGACAGAGCCACGTAGCCGGCCTTCGGAGGTCCGGCGTCCACTGAGGGTTCACGCCGCCTGTACTGGTCATGAGGCGCCCCGGGGTCAGCATCGGCTCCCGGCCCCGGGACGCCTGGCGGTGACGATCGCCACTCGGATCAGGCGGCACCTCGCATGGTCATGAGGTGCCGCCTGATCCGGTGTCAGGGGTCTGCCGCTTGACTCGGGCGGCGAGGAAGTTGGCCACCTCGGTGGTGAAGGCCTTGGCGTGCTGGAACAGGAAGGCGTGGCCGTCGGCCGGGCTGTTGCCCTCAAGGCCTCGCGGCAGTCGGCTCTGTGGCGAGGAATGGGTGCGGTGTGGGTTCAAGCGGTGTGCCGGCAGGGCTGACGGGCGCCCTGCCGGCATGGACGGGCGCGTGCTGTGTGGCGAAGGCCATTCCCCCGGCCGTGGCGGTGCGCCGGTTCATCACCGCGTTCGCAGAGCGGTAGGTGCGGTGGTGCTCAGTGCGTGGAGGACAGGGCGCCGCGGAAGGTGCGCCGGTAGGCGAGCGGTGAGACGCCGATGGCGGCATGCAGGTGTTCTCGTAGCGATGTGCCGCCGGCGAAGCCGACTTGGCCGGCGATCTCGCCCACCGGCAGGTCGGTGGTTTCCAGGAGGTGTCGTGCCCGTTCGACGCGCTGCTGGATCAGCCAGCGTCCCGGGCTCATGCCCACCTCTTCGGTGAAGCGGCGGGCGAAGGTGCGCAGGCTCATGTGGGAGTGCTCGGCGAGGTCCGTCAGGGTCATCGGCTCGTGGAGGTTC
This sequence comes from Streptomyces pseudoechinosporeus, assembly GCF_054783935.1. Taxonomy (NCBI): domain Bacteria; kingdom Bacillati; phylum Actinomycetota; class Actinomycetes; order Kitasatosporales; family Streptomycetaceae; genus Streptomyces; species Streptomyces pseudoechinosporeus. Next base: position 31,873 of record NZ_BAAGPS010000092.1, on the reverse strand, counting down.
TCCAGCGCCCACTGACGGGCGGTGGCCGTTCCGCTGGCCGTGGCCTCGGGCACCGGGTGCTGGATGTACTGCGCCTGTCCTCCGTCGCGCCACGGGGGGACGATGCACATGCGGGCCACCTGGTTGGCGACTTCACTGCCGTGGTCCTTGCGGATGATGTGCAGGCAGACGTCGAGCCCGGAGGCGGCACCGGCCGAGGTCAGCACATCTCCGTCGTCGATGAAAAGGACGTCGGGATCCAGTGCGACCTGTGGGAACCATGCGCGGAAGAGGTCCGCGGCCATCCAGTGGGTGGTGGCCGGCCGGCCGTCGAGGAGACCGGCTGCGGCGAGGACGAAGGCGCCGGTGCAGATTGATACAAGGCGGGCGCCTGGAGCCACGGACGCGAGCGCCTGGACCACGGCTTGCGGCACTTCCTTCGTGACGGCGGTGGTGACGAAGGGCGGGATGACCACGGTGTCGGCGGTGCGCAGCGCCTCCGGGCCGTGCTCGACGGTGATCGAGAAGTCGGAGTTGGTGCGGACCGGGCGGCCGTCGACGCTGCAGGTGAGGACCTCGTAGCGGCCGTCCGCCGCCTCGAAGGCCCGGCTGGGAATGCCCAGTTCGAAGGGGTACACCCCGTCTACGGCCAGAACGACGACTCGGTGAATGGGTGCCATGGCGCGATCCCGTCGAAAATTGGAATTCATGCCACAATATCGGACGGTGGCGGCAATGCGCTGGACGCATCATGTGCAGCTCACCTTGCGCGCCATAAGTCCATGTTCTGACGACGACGTGTCAGGGTTCCGGCGACAGGCACCGGAACCCTGAGTACTACGTTTCACGCGTCGGTTCCCTCCAGCGCGGCGAGCCCGGGTGCGGCCGACGCAATGAATCGACGAACGTACGCCATGGCGTGATCCCGTTGAAAGTTGGCATTCATGCCATGGCGCCCGGGAGTGGCAGACCGCGACGCTGGACGCATGACGAACCCCAATACCACCACCATGCGCGCCATCCGCCAGGACACCCACGGTTCCCCCGAGGTACTCAAGGAAGTCGAACTGCCCCGGCCCGAGCCGGGGCTGAGTGAGATCCTGATCGCCGTCCGCGCGGCCGGCGTCAACCCGACCGACTGGTGGAACCGCGCCCAGCCCATGACCGCCAACGGCCTGCCCCTCATCCTGGGCTGGGACGTCTCCGGAGTCGTCGAGGCCGTCGGCACCGGCGTCACCCTGTTCAAGCCGGGCGACGAGGTCTTCGGCATGCTGCCCTACCCCCACGGCGTCGGCTCCCACGCCGAGTACGTGACCGCCCCCGCCCGCGCCTTCGCCCACAAGCCCGCCGGCATCGACCACGTCCAGGCCGGCGCCCTGCCGCTCGCCGCCCTGACCGCCTACCAGGCACTCGTCGACACCGCCGATGTCCGGCCCGGGCAGCGCGTCTTCATCCACGCGGCCGCCGGCGGCGTCGGCCATCTCGCCGTCCAGATCGCCAAGTCCCGCGGCGCGTACGTCATCGGCACCGCCAGCGCCGCCAAGCACGACTTCCTGCGTTCCCTGGGTGTGGACGAGGCCATCGACTACCACACGGTCGACATCGCCGAGGCCGTCAAGGACATCGACGTGGTCCTCGACCCGGTCTCGCTGGACACCGCCGCCCGCGCCCGCTCGCTCGCCGTGCTGCGCCCGGGCGGCACACTCGTCTCGATCCTTCCGTTCCCCATCGACCCCGACGAGCTGGCGGACATCGCCGAGCGGGGCATCCGCTTCGAGAGCCTCCTCGTCGAGGCCGACCGCGCCGGCATGCAGGCCATCGCCGACCTGGTCGAAACCGGCGCCCTGCGCGCCCACATCGAGGCCACCTTCCCGCTCGCCGAGGCCGCCAAGGCCCACACCCTGGGCGAGACCGGCCGCACCACCGGCAAGATCGTGCTGACCGTGGAAGGGACAGCGAAGAAGCAGATCGCCCAATCCCTCACGACCGTCTTCGACGGGGGCGACACGACCGTCATCGACCGCCACGTACGGCCGGACTACATCCAGCACAATCCGCTCGCCCCCGACGGCCCCGAGGCCATGAAGGCCTTCGGCGCCGCCTGGCGCCAGCAGTACCCAGACACCGCGTACGACATCAAGCGGGTCATCTCCGAGGGCGACCTGGTGCTCCTGCACTCCAACGTCGTCCCGGCTCCTGGTACCCGCGGGATCGCCGCCTTCGACATCTTCCGCTTCCAGGACGGGAAGATCGCCGAGCACTGGGACATCCTCCAGGAGGTGCCGGCGACCACGGCCAACGGCAACGACATGTTCTCCACCCTCAGCGGGCCGCGGACCGAGTCGCCAGGAGAGCGATGGTTCACCGCGTACAACAAGAAGCTCGTCACCGCGTTCGTCGACCAGCTCATGGTCCGCAAGGACCCGGCCGCCATTGAGACCTACGTGGGCCCCGAATACCACCAGCACAACCCGAACTTCCCCGACGGCGTGGCAGGCATGAAGGCCGGACTGGGCATGTACTTCGAGCAGTTCCCGCAGCTGAGCGTGGAGCCGAAGCGGATCATCGCCGAGGGTGACCTGGTGGCCGTCCACAGCCACTACGTCGAGACCCCGGGCGAGCGCGGCCGGGCGGTCCTCGACCTCTTCCGGGTCAGGGACGGAAAGATCGTCGAGCACTGGGACGCCGTGCAGGACGTGCCGGAGACCTCCGCCAACGACAACACGATGTTCTGACGGCCGCCGGGTCGTAGCGGACGCGCTACGACCCCTGGCCAGCGCCCGCAACTGATCTTCGCCTCCAGTTCCTCGCTTCGCCCTCCAGAAGGAGGAGAAGCATGACCGCAATGCGGTGGGACGTGTTCGTGACGCCGAGATTTCGCCGAGCAGCGGCGCCCTGAACCTTCCCGGCGGGGACCCGGTGGTGTGGTTTCCCATCTCGACGACCCTGATCTACGGCGAGCACGATGCCGTCCTCGTCGACCCGCCCTTCACCACCGACACCACCCGCGAAGTGCTCGCCTGGTTGGACAAGACCGGCCGGGACATCTCGAAGATCTACGTCACCCATGGCCACGGCGACCACTGGCTCGGCGCTCCCGTCCTGCTGGATCGGATGCCAAGGCGTGGAGGCTGTTCGTGGGGCCGTCGTGAGGTGATCGACGCGATCGCCGAGAAGTTTCCGACTGGATCGCAGTGGGTGCACCTGCCGGTGAGACGTGGCAACCGGCGGGGCTCTACCGCCAGATGTCGGAGTCGTCAGACGCTGCGGGAGGCGCGCCGGATCGGCCGGAGATTCCATCGTGCCTCTGGTCGGGCATCAGTACGGCGAATGTGAGGCCGGCTCCAACGACATCCGGTCAAACTCAGGACTCGAGGAACCCAAGCGCCCTTGCGACGAAATCCTCGTGGTACTGGAAGATCCCCCCGTGGCCGGAATCAGGGTAGAGGGGGACAAGTTCGCTCTTGGGTAGACGAGCGGCCAGGTCGATTGTGTTGTGGCTGGGCACCATCCGGTCGTTCTCACCGTTTGCCACGAGGACCGGTTGGCGAATTGCCGACAGGTCTGACGGTGCCTGGCGGCCCCATCGTTTGACGGCCTTCAGCTGGGCGCGGAGCGACGGCAGCGAGAAGTCCTTGTCGCGGTTGTCCGTGCGCTCCTTCAGTCGTCGCAGGAAGGCGCGTCCTGCCTGTCGGCCGCTTGCGGTGTCGGTGAAGAAGAGGGAGAGCTTCGCGTCCTGGCGGGTCAGGGCGCCCTTGATCGTGTCCTGGATGGCAAGAGCCGGAACCTTGTCGATGCCATCGCCGCCGGCGGGGCCCGTGCCCGCGAGGATGACCTTGCGGACGAGGCGCGGTTCTTCTTCCGCGACGACCTGCGCGATGAAGCCGCCCATCGACAGACCGAACAGATCGACCTGGTCGAAGCCAAGGGCATGGATGAACCGCACCGCGTCGTGGGCCATCCCTTCGATCGTGTCCGGCGTGGAGCCGCCCGACCCGCCCACCCCGCGGTTGCCGAAGGTGATCACCCGACGTCGTGCGGCGAGTCCGTCGACGACGCGCGGATCCCAGTTGTCCAGGTTTCCGGCCAGGTGGATCAGGAGGATCAGCGGCACGCCGTCCTCGGGGCCGAGCTGCCGATAGACGAAGTCCACCCCGTCAACGGACACGGAGCGGGTTGGCGCGTTCTTGTACGACGATCGTGAGGGGGACGGGGAATTTCGCGGTGCGCTCATGTCCAGGTCTTTCATGTGGGTGCGTGTCGGGGCGTTCTCGTTGCTGGAGGACCAGAAGGGAGCGGGTTCTTCGCGGCATCCTGACGACGACCTTGCCGGCCTTCGCGTGCCCTCCCATCGACGCACCGGCCGCGGCGCGGCGAAACGCAAGCTCCCCACCGGGGGTTCGGCGAACGGGATGCCCCGGAAGACCGCGAGATCGTCCTCGTGGCGGCCGCATACGATGCCCCCCACGGTGGCGACGTCGGGAATCGGTTCTGCGGTTACGACACTCCTCATTGAGCTCTACCGACCGCCATGCGGTCGCTGTACGAGGACCAGGCGTCGGCTGCGTGTTTCTTCGGGGTCCCGGACGGCCGCGCGGGTTTGATCGTGGAGCCGGGGCGACGACGAGATCCTCGTCCGGGCGGCCGGGCGGACAGGCCGCGCATCATCCTCAGGATCGTGCGGTCCGAACCCGCGGGGGCTGCCTGTCCGCGACGGGCGGGCACCTCAGGCGAGCGAGGTCCACACGCTCTTGACCTCCGTGTACGCATCAATGGCTCCCGTGCCCATCTCCCGGCCCCAGCCGCTGGCCTTGAACCCGCCCCAGGGGGCGGAGGCGTCCACGGGGTTGGGCATGTTGATGAACACCGTGCCCGCCCGGATGGAGCCCGCCACGCGGTGCGCCGCGCCCACGTCGCGGGTCCATACGGCCGCCGCCAGGCCGTACTCGGTGTCGTTGGCGCGGGCGACGGCCTCGTCCTCGTCGTCGTACGGCAGGATGGACAGCACCGGGCCGAAGATCTCCTCGCGGGCGATGCGCATGTCGTCCCGTACACCCGTGAACACGGTCGGCTGGTAGAAGAAGCCCGGCAGGTCGTCGACGGGGGCCCCGCCGGCGAGCAGCTGGGCGCCTTCCTGGACCCCGCTGCGCACGAGTGCGTGGACGTGGGCACGGTGTTCGCCGGTGACCAGGGGGCCGAGCTCGGTGTCGGGCGCGTTGCCCGCGCCGAGTCGCATCCCGCTGACGGCCTTGGCGCAGCGCTCGGCGAACTCGTCGGCGAGGGAGCGGTGGACGAGGAACCTTGTGTAGGCGGCGCACACCTGGCCGCTGTTGAGGAGCGCGCCCTGAAGACAGCCCGTCACGGCGGCGTCCAGGTCGGCGCCGGGCAGTACGAGGCTCGGTGCCTTCCCGCCGAGTTCGAGCGAGACACGCTTGAGATTCCCCGCGGAAGCCCGGACGATGTCCCTGCCGGTCTCGGTCGAACCGGTGAAGGAGACCTTGTCCACGCCGGGGTGCTCGACGAGGGCCCGGCCGGCCTCGGGACCACCGGTCAGCAGGTTGATGGCGCCGTCCGGCACACCAGCCGCCCGGCACAACTCGACGAGCCGCACCGTGGTCATCGGGGTCTGCTCCGCGGGTTTGACGATCACGGTGTTCCCGCAGGCGAGAGCCGGTGCGATCTTCCAACTCGCGATCATGAGAGGGAAGTTCCACGGGGTGATCAGCGCGCACACTCCCACCGGCTCGCGCTTGGTGTACTGCAGCACGCCGGGGATGGACAGTGGCGCCGTCTCGCCGTAGATCTTGGTGACCCAGCCGGCGTAGTGCCGGAAGTGCTCGGCAGCGGTGGCGACGCTGACCGCTGTGGAGACGCCGAGCGGCTGGCCTTGGTCGCGCGTCTCCAACTCGGCCAGTTCCTCCGCGTGTTCTTCGATGAGGTCGCCGATGCGCCACAGGATCCGGGCGCGCCGGGCCGGGGTGAGCCCCGCCCACTCCGGGTTCTCGAAGGCGGCGCGGGCAGCCCGTACGGCCGCGTCGGCGTCCGCGGTCCCCGCCAGGGACACCTGGGCGTGGGGTTGCCCCGTCGCCGGGTCCAGGGTCTCGAACTCCGCGCCGGAGGCCGCGGCTTGCCACTCGCCACCGATGAAAAGGGTATTGGTCACAGCTGTGCTCCCAGGATGAGGTCGGCGCAGCGCTCGCCGATCATGACGGCAGGTGCGTGGGTGTTGCCGGAGGTGACGGAGGGCATGACGGAGGCGTCCGCGACGCGCAGCCCGGCCACGCCGTGGACGCGCAGCTGCGGATCGACGACCGCCATGCGGTCGATGCCCATACGGCAGGTGCCCACCTGGTGGTGATAGCTGAGGAGGGTCCGCTTGATGTACGCGGCGACCTCCGCGTCCGTACGCACGTACGGTCCGGGTGCGACCTCGCGGGCCCGCCAGTCGCCCAGCGACTTCTCCTCGCCGATCTCCCGCACCTGCTGCACGGCCCGCACCATGGCCGCAAGGTCCGACGGCTCGGAGAAGTAGCCAGGGTCCAGGGCAGGAGCCTGGGTGGGGTCGGCCGAGCGCAGCCACAGGCGGCCCCGGCTGAGCGGACGGATCGTCCCGGCGAGGACCGAGAAGCCGTGGCCCTCTTCCGGAACGTTCATGTCGGGCACCGGCAGTGGCAGGTGAGACATCAGCGGCTGCAGGTCCGGCACGGCCAGCGCCGGGTCGGACTTGGCGAAGTAGTGGGCCTCCAGTTGGTTGGCCGTACCCTGCGGCACCGGCCGTGCCGACTCCCACACCACCGGAGCGAGGGTGTGGTCGTGCAGGTTCGCGCCCACTCCCGGCAGGTCCGCGGTCGCCCCGATCCCGAGGGCCCGCAGCTCGTCCGCCGGCCCGACACCGCTGAGCAGGAGCAGCTGGGCCGATCCGATGGTGCCGCCGGACAGGATCACGTCCCCTTCGCAGCGGATCTCCGTCGTACGGCCTTCGCGCAGCAGCTCGACGCCCCGCGCCCGGCCGTCGGCCACCAGGACGCGCGTGACCGCCGCGCCGGTCATCACTGTCAGCAGCGCACTGTCGAGCACCGGCTGCATGAAGGCGGTCCACGCGCTGACGCGCCTGCCGTCGCGGATGTTGCGGTGCAGCAGGTTCACGCCGAGCTGGTCCGGGCCGTTGCAGTCATCGTTGTACGGGATCCCGTAGTCCTGGCAGGCCTCCACGAAGGCGGTGGTCACCGGGTTGGGGGAGTGGTTCCGGCTGACGGGCAGCGGACCGCCGGCCCCGTGGTAGTACGACGCGCCGTCCTCGAAGTCCTCCGAGCGTTTGAAGTACGGCAATACCTCGTCGTACGACCAGCCCGCAGCTCCCTGGTAGGCCCAGCTGTCGTAGTCGGCCCGGTGGCCGCGAACGTAGATCATGCCGTTTAGGGCGCTGGAGCCGCCGAGGACCTTGCCGCGCGGCCAGAACACCTGGGTTCCGGAGGCGTGCCGTTGGCGTTCGGTGGTGTACGCGTGGTCCTGCGGGGAGTTCCACAGTTCCCACAGGCGCCCGGGGTCGTGGATGGCCGGGTTGTCGTCCCGGTCGCCCATCTCGATCAGCAGGACGGTCCGGCCGGCATCCACGAGTCTGCGCGCGAGCGCACAGCCCGCGGACCCGGCGCCCACCACGATGTGGTCGTAAACGGTGTGTGTTGCTCGCATGACGGGAGGGTCACAGGCGGACGGGCTACCGGCTTGTGCGGCGGTGCACGGTGTCTTGTGGAGGCGGGCACGAACGGCTGAGTGCGGTCGGGCCGGCCCACTCCGGCTTGTGTGATGGTGCACCGGCCCTTGCCGGGGCGGGCACGATCGGCAGATCCGCCGTGTTCGGGACGTACTACGACAGGCAGCGAAAGGGCAGCGAAGCCGTGACCGCGCCTAAGCGCCCAACGCCGTGCGCCCGGCCCCGCGTGCCTCCGACGGGCTCATGCCGTAGGCGCTCCTGAAGGCGTGGCTGAAGTGGGCGGGGTCCGGAAAGCCCCAGCGGCTTCCGACGGTGGCGACGGGCATATGGGCGAGCGCGGGGTCCGCGAGGTCGCGCAGGCACTCGGCGAGGCGACGCTCCCGGAGCCAGCCCGAGACCGTGTATCCCCGCTCGGCCAGCAGCTTGTAGAGGAAGCGCCGCGAGATGTGGTGGGCGGCCGCGATCCGGTCGGGGCCGAGCCCCGGGTCGGAGAGCCGCTGCTCCATGTACGTGAGGATCCGCTGGGCCAGCAGCTCCCGCCCGTCGTCCTGCTGCGTCACGTGCACGGCGCACCGGTCCGAGAGCATCGCGCCGACCAGGTCGACCACGCTGTCCGCGAGCCGCTGCGTGCCGAGAGCGTCCAGTTGCCGCACCTGCCCGGCCAGTCCGCGCAGGAACGGCTGCACCACGGGCCCCAGTCCGTCGCTGCACGACACAGTGGTGGCGATCATGCGGGTCAGGTCGCGCTCGGGCAGCCGGAGCATGACCCGCGGGAACATCAGCACGAGTGTGCGGTACGGCTGGTCGAAGTCGAGGGTGTACGGGTGCCGGGTGTCGTAGATGGCCAACTCGCCCGGCTTGAGCAGGGCCTGGCGGTCCGCCTGGGTCAGCATGCACTGCCCGGCCAGCTGAAGACTCACCTTGACGAAATCGGCCGGGTCGGAGGCGATGTGCCTACGGGTGTGGGCGACGCCGTGCGGATCCGCGGCCACCACAGACACCTGCACCGCGCCGAGCTGGGCAGTGTGCAGGGAGGCGCGGAAGTCGGGAACCTCGCGCGGCAGCGCTTCCAGCGGCACGAAACTCTGGCCGACCACGTCCCGCCAGAACTCGAAGCGTCCTGCGGAGGTGTCGTCCGACGGAGTCGTCATCGAGGGCATGGGTCTCCTCTGCGGGCCCTTCGGCAAGCCGGCAGGTAGGCGTGCCGCCGGATACTAACTGTCGTATCCGGTTTTTATAAAGTGTGATGAATGGGGTGTATGAGAAGATCCCGTGTTTGTCTAGGGCGCGGTGAGGGGGTCCCAGAAGGGCGCGAAGCACCTCCGGGCCCCCCACCGCCCGTAGCATCAGCCGAGGCCGTCCGCACCCACTTGAACCGCGGACTCGTCGAGGACGGTGTCGGTCACGGGCTGCGGGTGCCCGGAGAGGTCGAGGACGGGGGCGGCCTCCTTGTACCAGGATTCGATGACGGCGTTGCCCCAGAAGTCGCGGCGGCGGTCGTCGTGGACGTTCCAGCGGTATGTCTGGTGGTCGGGGTCGCCGGTGTAGTAGTCGCTGGTGTAGATCTCCACGCGGTGGCCGTCGGGGTCGCGGAGGTAGAGGTAGAAGGCGTTGGAGACGCCGTGCCGGCCGGGGCCGCGTTCGATGTGGTGCTCTTTGTGCAGCGAGCCGAAGATGTCGGCCGCGCGCAGTACCTGGTGGGACTCGTGGGTGGCCACCCCGACGTGGTGCAGGCGCGGCCCGGCACCCCCCGTGAAGGCGACGTCATGGACGGTCTGCTTGCGGTACATCCAGGCCGCGTACAGCTCGTGCTCGTCGCCCTCGATCGTTTCCGAGCAGCCGAAGCCGAGAGACTGGTAGTGGGCGTAGGCGGCCGGGATGTCGGGGGTGCAGATGTTGAAGTGGTCCAGGCGGGCGATCTCGGCGCCGTGGCGGATGTCGTAGCGCTGGATGAGGCGCTCGGCGCGGGCGATCTCGTGGAAGAACTCCACGGGGAAGCCGAGCGGGTCGATGACGCGGACGGCGTCGCCGATACCGTGCGTTCCCTCGCCCTTCTTCAACCGCTTGACCGGGCAGCCGAGTTCGGCGAAGAACTTCTCCGCTTTGTCGACGTCCTCGGGGGTGCGGACGCGATAGGAGATGTGGTCCAGGGCCGCCAGGTCGCCCTTGCGCAGCACCAGCGAGTGGTGGGTGAGCTCGTCCGTGCCGCGCAGGTACAGCGACTCGGCGTCCTCGTACTGCACGTAGAAGCCGAGCATGTCGGCCCAGAACCAGCGGGCGGCACCGAGGTCGGTGACGGCGAGCTGGGCGTAGGCGGACCGGATGACGTCGGGGGCGTTCGAGGCGGTCATGAGGTGGCTCCGAAGCGGGGCGTGTGCACCTCGGCGAGGGCGACGTGGACGATCTTCGATTCGGTGTAGAAGTCGATGCTGTGGGCGCCGCCCTCGCGGCCGACGCCGGAGGCCTTGACTCCGCCGAAGGGAGTGCGCAGGTCGCGGACGTTGTGGGAGTTGATCCAGACCATGCCGGATTCGACGGCGTGCGCGATGCGGTGGCCGCGCTTGAGGTCCGAGGTCCAGACATAGGCGGCCAGGCCGAACTGGGTGGCGTTCGCGAGTTCCACGGCCTCGGTCTCGTCGTCGAAGGGGGCGACGGCAACGACCGGGCCGAAGATCTCCTCCTGGAAGATACGGGCGTCGCGTTCGACGTCGGCGAAGACTGTGGGCTGGAGGTAGTTGCCGTCGGCGAGGTGGTCGGGGCGGCTGCCACCGGCGAGCAGACGGCCCTCCTTCCTGCCGATCTCCACGTAGCTCAGGACGCGCTCGTAGTGTTCGGGGTGTACCAGTGCGCCGACCTCGGTGGCCGGGTCGGAGGGCAGCCCGACGCGTACGTTGGCGGCCCGCTCCGCCAGTCGCCGGGTGAACTCCTCGTACAGCGGGCGCTCGACGAGTACGCGTGAACCCGCCGTGCAGCGCTCCCCGTTGAGGGAGAACACCCCGAACACGACCGAGTCCAGCGCGGCCTCGACGTCGGCGTCGGCGAAGACGACGACCGGGGACTTGCCGCCCAGCTCCATCGACACCGTCTTCAGCCGCTCGGCGGAGGAGCGGATGATGTGCCGGCCGGTGTCGGTGGAGCCGGTGAAGGAGATCAGCGGCACGTCCGGGTGGTCGACGAGGGCCTGGCCGGCCTCCTCGCCGATGCCGTGGACGATGTTCACCACCCCGGCCGGGACACCCGCCTCTTCGAAGATCTCCGGCCACAGGGACGCCGACAGCGGGGTCCACTCGGCGGGCTTCAGCACGAGCGTGCAGCCGGCGGCCAGAGCCGGGGCGAGCTTCCAACTCTCCAGCATGAACGGGGTGTTCCAGGGCGTGATCAGCCCGGCGACTCCCACCGGCGTGCGCACCACATAGCTGAACTGGTCGTCGCCCTGCCGGAACGCCTCCTCGCCGAGGGCCACGATGACATCCGCGAAGTAGCGGAAGTTCTCGGCGGCGCGCCGCGCCTGGCCGCGGGCCTGCGTGATCGGCAGCCCGGAGTCGTACGACTCGAAGGCGGCGAGCCGGTCATGACGGGCCTCGACGGCGTCGGCGATCCGGTACAGGACACCCGCGCGTGCCCGGTTGGACAGCCCGGCCCACTCCGGGAACGCGACCCGGGCAGCCGTCACCGCCCGGTCCACGTCGGCCGCGGAGCCACGCGCGGCCTGTGCGTAGGCCGTGTTGGAGACCGGGTCGGCGACGTCGAAGGCGCGTCCGTCCGCGGCGTCGACGAGGGCACCGCCGATCCAGTGCGGGATCACGGAGGGAAGGTGCTCCGGGGTGGTGCTCACTGCGCGGCTCCGATCTGCTGGGTGAGGTCTCCGCCCTCGCGGAGCAGCGCGCGGATCTTCGACAGGCCCGCGTCGGTGGGAGAGGTGAGCGGCGGGCGGACATGGGGTGACGCGATACGTCCCTGCTGGTGCAGCACCCACTTCGCCGGCGCTGGGTTCGTCTCGACGAACAAGAGGTCGACGAGCGGGTGCAGGCGGTAGTGGATATCGCGGGCACCGTCGAAATCGCCCGCCTCCCACAGCTCGTACATCCGAGCCACCGCGCCGGGCGCGAGATTGGCGACGGCTGAGACGAACCCCGCACCGCCGAGCGCGAGCAGCGGCAGACAGAGCAGTTCGATGCCCGACCACACCAGCAGTGAGCGCCCGCAGGCGTGCAGCACGCGCGAGAAGTGCTCGAAGTCCTTGGTGGTCTCCTTGACGCCCACGAAGTTCTCGAAGTCGGTGAACAGCCGCTTCACTGTCTCGGGCGCGATGTCGACGGCCGTGCGCGAGGGCACGTTGTAGGCGACGATCGGCAGGTCCGGGAACTCCCGGGCGACGGTCGCGTACCACTGGTACAGCGCCTCCTGCGTGGGGCGCGCGTAGTAGGGCGTGATGACGAGCGCGGCGTCGGCGCCCAGCTCCGCTGCGGCGGCGGTGAGTTCGAGGGTTTCGTCGAGCTTGTGGGATCCGGTCCCGGGCAGGAACGGGACGCGGTCGCCGATCTCCTCGACCGCTGTCCGCATCCCCGCGATCCGCTCGCTGACGCTCTGCGCGCTGGGCTCGCCGGTGGAGCCGCCCAGCGAGATGCCGTGCGAACCGGACTCCAGCTGGAAGCGGATCAGCGCGCGCAGGCTGTCGTGGTCGACGGCTCCGTCCGAGGTGAAGGGGGTGATGGCGGGAGCGATGGATCCGCGGATGGCGGACGGGTCGCTGCGGAATTTCATGTGTGCTCTCCTTGCGTGCTGTGCTGCTTGCGCCACCGCTCGTACGTCTCGTGCCAGTCGGGACCGAGGGGATACAGGCCGTCGATGTCGTGGCCGGCGCGCACCTGCTCGGTGATGAAGCGCTCCTTCTGTTCCTGCTCCCGGCAGTCGGTGATCAGGTCCTCGGCCAGTTCGGGCGGCACGACGACAACGCCGTCCGCGTCTCCCACCAGCAGGTCGCCGGGCTGCACGAGGGCTCCGCCGCAGGCGATCGGCACTCCCGTGTCCCACGGCACATGGCGGCGGCCGAGGACAGAGGGGTGGGCTCCGCCGTGGTAGACGGGCAGCCCCAGTTCGGTGACCGCGACGCTGTCGCGCAGGCCTCCGTCGGTGACCACCCCGGCCGCGCCGCGCTGCTGGGCGCGCAGGGCGAGGATGTCGCCGAGCGTGCCGGCGGATGTGTCCCGGCGGGCGTCCATGACCAGCACATGGCCGGGTCGCAACTGCTCGATGGCCCGCTTCTGGGCGTTCATGCCGTTGCCGTACCGCTTGAACAGGTCCTCGCGCAGCGGCAGGTAGCGCAGCGTGTGGGCGACGCCGACCATCTTCGTGTCCGGCCGTGTGGGACGTACCCCGTCGATGGACATGTGCGGCAGTCCGCGCCCCCGCAACTGTGCGCTGAGTGTGGCGACCGCGACCGAACGCAGTCCTTGCTCGATGCGTTTGTCGAGCAGTGGCTCGGGGGTGAACGCGGCTCCGTGGGCGGCCTCGCGTTCCGCCGCGTCCGTCCTTGGCATCGCTCCGTACGTCTCCAGGGCGGGCCCGGAGGCGATGGGGTTGCGCAGCCGCCCGGTGGACTGACCGCTGCCGGTGACCTCGACCTCCACCGTGTCGCCCGGGGAGACGACGGACGCGCCGGCCGGAGTGCCCGTGAGGATGACGTCCCCCGGCTCCAGCGTGACCAGTCTCGACAGATCGGCGACGAGCTGTCCGAAGGGGAAGAGGAGCGTGTCGGTGGTGTCGTCCTGCACGAGTTCGCCGTTGACCCAGGTACGCAACTGGAGTGCGGCCGGGTCGAGTTGGCGGGCATCGAGCAGCCGCGGCCCGATCGGGGTGAAGCCGTCGGCGCCCTTGGAGCGGAGGTTGGAGCCGCGGTCGGCATACCGCAGGTCGTAGACCCCGGCGTCGTTCGCGGCGGTCACCCACCGCACGTGGGACCAGCCGTCCTCCGGCCGCACCCGTTGAGCCCGGCCGCCGATGACCAGGGCGATCTCGCCCTCGAATCCGAGAAGTTCACACCCCTCAGGGCGGACGATGGCCTCCTTGGTGCCTGCCAGCGACGAGGGGGGCTTGAGGAAGTAGGAGGGGTGGGCCGGGATCCGGCCGCGCTCCTTGGCCCGGCTGGGGTAGTTGAGATGGACCGCGATGATCTTCGACGGGGGATTCCCCAGGGGGTGCGTCATCAGGAGCGCTCCAGGCTGTGCTGATTCAGGAAGTCCTGGACCTTCGCCTTGTGCGGCTCGCGGTCGTACGACTTCACGTACGCGCCGGCCATGCGGACGGGGTCGCCGAAGAAGTAGTACTCGTACAGGGCCTGCCGGCTGGAGAAGGCGGAGATGCAGGTGTCCCAGACGAGACGGAACAGCTTCACGCGCTCGGCGCCGGTGAGGGTGGCCGACTGGAGGTAGGCCTCGATGTCGGCGGCCGCCGGGCCGGTGACGTCGAGTTCGGTCGGGGTGGCCATCAGGCCGGAGGCGCCGAGCTTGCGCAGGATCTGCGGGAAGCGCTGGTAGAGCTTGGGGTAGAGGTTGCGGGCGGCGTTGAGGGGGGCCCAGGCCGGGGTCAGCACCCCGTACTCGTTGACCTCGGCGTCGGCTTCCGCCGCGCGCAGGAAGGCGCGCAGCGTCTCCAGGGTGGTGATGATCTCGGCGATGTCCTCCTGGACGTGCTGGAACTGCTCGATGCCGATGGCCTCCGTGAGCAGTGTCACCAGTCCGAGGATGTACTCGGTCTTGGCGGTGGTGCGGGTGACGACCTGGTGGGTCATGTGCACCACGGAGGACGTCTGGGAGTAGAAGCCGTTGCACAGTTCGGCGTCACCGAGGGCGAAGCAGCGCTCGAAGGGCACGTGCACGTCGTCGAAGACGACCACACAGTCCGATTCCTCGAAGCGGGAGGCGAGGGGGTGGTCGTGGCGCGGGCGGTCGTAGTCGAGGGGCTCGCGGGCGATGTAGCGCAGGCCGGGGGTGTCGTTGGGGATGGCGAAGGCGTACGAGTACGGCTTGTCCTCGGGCGTGCCGCGGAGCACGGTCGAGGGGAAGACGAGCATTTCGTCGGCGAAGGGGGCGATGGTGGCGAGCATGCGCGCCCCGCGGATCACCACGCCGTTGTCGTCCTCCTTCACGATGCGTGCCGCGAGTTTGCCGCCCGCCTGCTGGGTGCCCGCCACGGCCCGGTTGACCTGCGGCGGGATCAGCGTGTGCGTGCACAGCAGATCCTCTTCGCGGGCCTTCTCGTAGTAGCGGCGGATGTTCTCGCCGAAGGCGGGGTTGGCCTGGGCGAACCAGTCGGCGGCCGAGGCGAGTGCCATCAGGGAGCTGTTCATGTAGTCGCCGGTGCGGCCCAGCATGCCGTTGCTGTGGTCGGCCCACACCTTGAACGCCTTACGGCGCTTGACGAGATCGTCGGGTGTGCGCGGAGTGAGGAAGGACGTGCCGACCGGCTCACCGGAGGTGGGGGAGGCGTACGTGAGGACGTCCTTGTGGTCGTCGCTGTGCTGGAGGTCGTACAGCTCGGCGTAGGTCTGCACCACGTTGCGGAAAGCGGGGTGCTCCTGGATTCCTCCGGTGAGCGTCTCGCCCTGGATGTGCACGGTGGGGCGGGACTGGGAGAGGCGCTCGAGGAATTCCTTGCCGGTGCGTGCGGCCATGCTGGTTCTCCTGGGGAGTGGGGTGGGGCTTGAGAGGGGGGTGGGACGGGCGGAAGGGCTTCAGAAGAGGTGCTCGATGCCGTCGGTCGACTCGGTCGTGGACGCGAAACGGCTCCAGGCGTAGGTCAGGGCGTCGCCGTCGCGGTGACCGAGGTCGGTGACGCGGCCGAGGACCAGGGTGTGGTCGCCGCCGTCGTACGCGCGCCAGGGCTCGCACTCCACCCAGGCGAGCGGGTCGGCCAGCCGGGGGACGCGCGCGCCCTCTGCCCAGCGGGGCTCTGCGGTGCTCCGGGCCCCGGCGAACAGCCGGGCCAACTGCTCCTGTTCGGCACCGAGGATGTTCACGCAGAAGGGCCCGTCGGCCAGCTGGTCGTGGCAGCGGGCCCGGCGGGCGACGCTGACCAGGACCAGCGGCGGTTCGGCGGACACGGACGTGAAGGAGTTCATGGTGGCGCCCCGCGGACCGCTTTCGGTCGCGTACGACACCACCGTGACGCCGGTGGTGAAACGGGACATGCAGGCACGCAGCGCGCCGGGACTGGGGGGAGCGAGTGCTTCGGGCATACGAGGTTCCTTCGGATCGATCGCCCGCCACACCGTCCCCGTCGACGGAGGAGGAACGGCCGGGGCTACCCGGCCGCGCATCGGGACGCACGGCCGGGAGGAGACCTGTCCCCTGACAGACCCAGGGGACAAAACAGAACAACTATTGCTCAACTACTGCTCAGCACATGTAATCAATGCTTTGATTAATTGGGGACCGTACCCCCGCCGGCATCTCTGGGGAAGCCCTCGGGCGAAGGTTTTTCACGGTCCGGAAACCTGGACGGGGTGCCGACGCGTGCCCGCTTCCCGAGTGCGGTCCGTGATGCCGCCCGGCCTAGACTCCGACTGTGACCCAGGAACCGGAACCGCTGGATGCCGACCACCTGCACTTCTGGTCGTTCATCGACCACGCCGTCGACCGGGTCTCGCGGGAACTCCCCGGCATCGACCCGCTCGCCATGCGGCTGGTGCTCACCCTTCACCGCGCGGCCAACATGCTCGTCTACGACCTCGAATCCGCCGTACACAGGCCTCGCGGCTGGTCATGGCCCGGCTTCCGAGTGCTGTTCGCCATCTGGCTGTCGGGCCCGGTCGAGGCGAAGAAGGTCGCGGAGCTGTCCGGCATGAGCCGAGCCGCCGTGTCGGCGCTGGTGAACACGCTGGAACGGGACGGCCTGGTGAGCAAGGAACGCGCCTCCTACGACGGGCGCGCGGTCCAGCTCGGCCTTACCGAGGCCGGCCTGCATGCGATCACCACTGCCTTCCAGGCACACAACGCACGTGAACAGGAGTGGGCGGGCGCCCTCAGTGGGGACGAGCAGCAGACCCTCATCGAGTTGCTCGGCAAGCTGACCGCGCACTCCGCGCACTTCGACGTCCGGCATCGGACCTGAGGGGGTTTTCCCAGGGCAACGAGCCAATGGCAGGAGTCCTGCCTGGCGGACGGCGACTGCTTCGCCGCCCAAGCCGCTTACCCGAGCCGACCGCACTTGCGGCACGGGCGCTCGAAACCGTCGGCAGCAAAGCGCTCAGGGGTGAGGGACGGACTAGCGCTCGGTTGTCGAAGGGTCCGATGCTGCCCGGATGTCGTCAGCTGCCAAGGCGGCACTGAACTGCAAGACGTCCGAAGGACTTGCGAAAGAGAGTCCCGTCAGCTTCTCGATGCGCCGAAGCCGCTGGGAGACCGTGTTCTTGTGGACGAAGAGCTCTTGAGCGGACACATCGGCGCGGCAATCATTGGCCAAGTAGGTTCTCAGGGTGAGGATCAGGTCTGTCGAGCGCTTGAGATCGCTCTGGCGCAGTGCGCCCAGCACGCGATCACTGAAGCTCGCGACGGCCCTGTGGTCCTCCAGCTGGAGCAACAAGCCCACCACCCCCAGGTCCTCGATGGTGCGAACCAGCGGAGCCTGGGAGCCGCCGAGTTCAAGCGCGCCTCGTGCCAGCCGGAACGCCCTGGCCAGGTCTTCTGAACCGCTGGCCGGAGCCACTACTGCGTGTACCTGAGAGCCGATCGTGCCGTGCGTGAGGGTGGCAGCTATGTCCTCTGCGCCTTCATTGATCGGCCAGAGAGCGACCCAATAGTCGCCGAGCCGACCGCACACAAGGCGGGGTCGTCGGCTTGAAATGGATCGCAGCCGGCGTCCGAGCGGCGAGTTGTCGACTTCCGCGGCACTGCCTTCGCTTTGATCCTTCATCACGACTACCTGAACCTCATCGACGAGCAGGTTTGCTCGTAGTGCACGCTGCCGGGCCGCAGCGCGCCGCTCAGGGTCGCCAGAACAAAGATCCCCGATCAGATCGTCTCTGAATCGGGCTTCGGCTTCGGCCGCGGTTCGGTCGCGCAGAAGAAGGAGCGCGCAGACGGTCGCCGCGTGCTCCAGTGCGCGAGCTGTCATGTCTGGGTCGAGGGTCGCGCCAAAAGCTTCGACTCGTGCAGCTACCTCCCCGTGCAGGAGAACCAGTGCCGAGTTCGAGTCCTCCGGCGTCAGGTCTTCGATCGAGTCAGAGCCCGCCTGTGCCAGCACGAAACCTGAGTCGTCGACGATCTTCAGGAATCCAGCGCCCACCATCTGCGCGGACTCATTTGCAAGGTGGGCGAGATCCGAGTTGGTGAGCGCCACGTCGGTAAGGCGACGATGCAACTCCTGAGATCGCTCGTCCCGCGCCTGTCGGTCGCGTAGTTCCTCGTTGAGATCCTCGAGCTGATTCATTCGGCCGGTCTCTGCCTGGCGGAGCCGCGTGATTTCAAGAGCCGCGCTCGCAAAATCCGTCAGGGCCTCGACCAAGTGGCGAAGCTGGGGATCCGGGTCGATGACCTCTCTGTTGTAACAGTTGAAGGTCCCGACGATCTGGTCGCCCGCTCGCAGCGGCACAGCCAGCAGCGTCCTGTAACCCTGCGCCCTCGCTGGACCGGACCACTGAGTGAAGTCAGCGTGCTGCGTGATGTCAGATACCCAAACGGAAACGCCGGAGGTATAGGCCCTGCTGGAAGGCGACTCTCTCGCGGTGCTACCAAGCGTCAACGGGTTCCGGGAGTTGATCTGCTCGACGTAGAAGGTATCCAAACCCGCCCAAGCACGGATGAGCAGCTGAGTTCTCGAATCGTCAGGGAGAAGAACTGCACAAAAGTCGAAGCCGGTGAGCTGGCGCCCAACCGCGACCAGTCTCTGGTGCAAGTCTTCGGACGAACTCCCTGCCCCGGCCTGACGGGCCAGCAACTCGAGCGCTGCGATCCACACAGCGGTTGGCGTCACTTCGTGAGGCATCGGCTTGCTCAAGAGGTGTCCTCCAACCTGACGACTCGCATGTGATTGTCGCCCGTGATCCCGACTCAAGGGTATGACAGGAGCCGGCCTGGAGGGTGTGCTCATCCAGACTCGATCGGCAGGGGTGAGTTCTCGCTGTCGAGATGTTCGACAGTCGTGAATACGAGATCGGCTTCACCCACGTTTTCGATGTCATGGAGCAAAAACTCGCCGCGCGCGAATCCGAAATGACGCGTTTCGCCTTCTTTATACTCCACAGCGCGAGTCGTTCCGTCGTGCGTGTGCTGAATGCTGCGGCCAGACGTGATAGCTGTCCAGAAGTAATCGAGCACGTGACGATGAGCGTGCCATCGTTCGCCAGGCGCCAGCCGAATCTCCCATACCCGGACACGGGGATCTTCGCTGAGCAGACGCGAACCCACATGTCCATCCTGCGCGTGAACGCGGAACTCTTCGACCAGCTCATCAGTCCAGCCGGCAAAGTCGCTGGCGATCAGTTCGCCTGCCAGAGGCAGATCAAGGCTGCTCGCGATGGGCGCGTTTCGATTGGCCCGGGACCTCTCACTCATGATGCTTCCTCCGTCAGATGCCAGGCCCATAGAGACCGAACCGGAGTTCGGGATCCTCTGGGCGCCAAGAGTTATCGAACTGTGCACGCTCGCCCATGGCCTGGACACGCGACTCGAGCTGAGCGCTCAGGGCGAGTTGAATCGGCTCCCAGACCTGAAGGGCTTGGTCCAGGTCGCCGCCCTTCCTTTCGATTGCCGTGGCTAGATTCCACGCGTCGGCAGCGGCCTTGGCGGTGCCGGCCGCCGCGTGCGGGCGAGCGGCGCATGCGGCGTCACCGAGTATCGCGACCCGGCCTCGGACCATCTGTGCGGCGCGAATGTCACTGACGACCTGGACGTAGGGAGCGTCGCAGCGCAAAACAACCTCGGCCGCTGCGGGCGGTAGGCCGCGAGCTGCGTCAGTCTGCATCCGTTCAACCTCGATGTGCGGAATCTGGTCTGGATGCAATGACAGAACCCCGTCAGATGTGCCCCCAACGAACTGATCGAGTTGGCGTCCCGCCGGAACGTTGCGATACCAGACGAAGTTCATAAGCCTTTCGGTTCTGCCGTCTTTGATCGGGCTGGGCACGGGATACATCACGATGTGTGAGTCCGGTATAACCGAGTAGGTCACGGAGTCCTCAAGAACCGCACTCGTTTCGCTGCTCAACAGACGTTCTGGCACGAGGCCGCGCCACCCGATGTAGCCGGAGTACCGGATGGGTGTGTTCGGTGAGACGTACTGCCGGCCCACTGAGTTCACCCCGTCGGCGAATACCACGAGGTCGCCGGTTGCAAAGCTGCCATTGTCGAACTCGACGGTCGCAGTCGACGCGTCCTGAGCGACCGCCACGGCGCGGTGTCCGCGCCTGTAACGTTCGACCCCGAAGTCCCGCAGCAGCGCCGAGTGGAGGGTTGCCCACGAGCTGTAGGACCACTGCGCGTACTCGCGGTGGGTTACGTAATTGTCGATGCCCAGGTACTGGACGAGATTTGTCGAGGTCGTGAGGCTCTCCAGCGCCTGCGTACTGCGTTCGGTGAACCAGCGGATCGTGTCCGGCTGCAGCACGATGCCGCCGCCGCGGGCGTCGTCGCGGGTCGATCGCTCGAAGACGTCGACGTCCCAGCCGAGGTCGCGCAGCAGCAGCGCAGTTGTGAGACCGCCGATCGATCCTCCGACGACGACTGCCTGACGGGACTTGGGTTCGCGCATGCGTCGACCTCCCCAGTTGCGGGAGACATCGGCGCACCTGCTCGATGCCTCGGGCATTCAGTCTCGGAGGGCGGCGTGAGCGATACCTATGTTCGCGGACACATTGCAGGTGACTCACAGTGTGAGTGAGCACATGTCGCCGGGCCGTTCCATCGCGGCATTCTGGTCTGACCTCGATGTGGCGCGGCCAATCGAGCGGATGTCCTCAAGGACCCGTTCAGAAGGTCAGGAAAGATGAGCAGACTCACAAGCTCAACGCCGAACACTCACCTGGCAACCGACTCGCTGGGGATCAGCGGACTGATGTTCATGGTGATCGCAGTCACCGCACCGCTGACTGCCTTAGCATCAAACCTCGCTCTCGGTGTCGCCTTCGGCGGTGGAACTGGCACGGCGGCGTGATTGTAGTGGCGCCGATTGTTCTCTCCGTCTTCACGGTCGGCTATGTCGCGATCAGCCGCGAGGTTGTCAACTCGGCGGCCTACTACGTCTAAATCCGCCATGGCCTCGGCCGCCGGGCCGGCGCCTCCGCAGCGATGATCGCGACTGTGCTTTACGCCGGCTGACCGCAGCGATCTACGGCGCAATTTACCTGCGGAGATGTCTCGAGCGTGTCGACGGCTGAATTCGTCGAGTCCGCATCGCCCGTGCCCACGAGCTAGAGCCGTCGATGTGGGCGAGTTCCCAGTGGCAGGCGCAAGACTGGAGGCTGAAGTGGATACTCAAGAAGAAGTGGCGAAGACGATGCTTATCGAAAGAGACATGCCGATCGAGATGGACGACGGCATCGTTCTGCGAGCTGACGTCTTCCGTCCGAATGACGGCCGGGCACATCCAACGCTCATGACCTACGGGCCCTACGGGAAAGGTCTGGCGTTCGCCGACGGGTACCCGACGGCATGGAACAAGATGGCTGAGGAACATCCGGACACGGTGACTGGGTCGACCAACGTCCACCAGTGCTGGGAGGTAGCGGACCCAGAGAAGTGGGTTCCCCATGGCTACGTCATCGTTCGCGTGGACTCTCGTGGTGCCGGCCGGTCGCCTGGCTTTCTGGATCCATTTTCCGCGCGAGAGATCGAGGACTTTCGCGAATGCATCGAATGGGCGGGCCGACAGGCGTGGAGCAACGGCAAGGTCGGCCTGAACGGAATCTCATATTACGGGATGAACCAGTGGCGGGTGGCCGCGCTGAAGCCAGGGCCTCTCGCAGCGATCTGCGTATGGGAGGGCGCCTCCGACTTCTACAGAGAGGCTGCACGCCATGGCGGCATTCTGAGCATGATGCTGCTGAACTGGTACGAGATGCAGGTGCTGTCGGTCCAGCACGGACGAGGGGAGGCGGGACCGCGGAGCGCTGCCACCGGTGAACTGGTCTGCGGCGATCAAACGCTGGGCGAATCCGAACTCGCTGCGAACCGGGCTGACCTGCCAAAGTTTCACCGCGACAACGAGTTCATCGACGCCTACCGTGATCGCCAGGCTGATTTTTCCCAAGTTGATGTGCCGCTGTTGTCCGCCGGCAACTGGGGCGGGCAGGGACTGCACCTTCGCGGCAACATCGAAGGCTTTTGCAGGGCATCTTCGACGCAGAAATGGCTTGAGATCCATGACGGTGAACATTGGGTGGAGTTCTACACCGACTATGGCGTAGACCTCCAGCGCCGGTTCTTCGATCACTTCCTCAAGGATGAGGACAACGGCTGGGATGAACAGCCCCGCCTTCAGATGAAGGTTCGGCACGTCGATGGAACGACGGAGGTGCGACACGAAGACGCGTGGCCACTTCCCGGGACGACCTGGACCGATCTGCAACTGGACATCGATCGAATGCACCCTGGTGCCGCCACTGAATCGGTCGTTTCCTTTGAAGCCAACGGCGAGGGCATCTCCTGGACCACCGAACCGATGGAGGAGACCACCGAGATCACGGGACCGGTTGCCTGCCGGCTCTTCGTATCCACTACCTCTACGGACGCGGACATCTTCGCAGTGCTGCGCGCCTTTGACCCAGCTGGTAATGAGCACGTGTTTCAAGGTGCTATCGATCCCTTCAGCGCAGTGACGAAGGGGTGGTTGCGAATGTCGCACCGGGAGATCGATGAGCGTCTTAGTACGCCGTACCGGCCGTTCCATTCGCATGAGCGGGCATTCGAGGTCATTCCCTACGAGATCTACCAACTCGATGTCGAACTGTGGCCCACCAGCGTGGTCCTACCACCGGGCTGGCGCCTCAGCTTGACCCTGCGGGGCTCCGACTGGTTTTACGACTCGGCGCCGGAGACTCGACTCTCGAACTTCAAGAATGCCATGCAGGGTTCGGGACCGTTCCTGCACAACGATCCGTCGGATCGTCCAGCGTCCGTCTTCAGCGGACGCACTTCGATTCATCTGGGGGGCAAGCACAAATCCTTTCTACGCCTCCCGATAGTCCCGGCGACAAGGACTTGGACCGTACCGTCAGTCAGTTCGGCCTCTGAAGGTCCACGAGAAAAGGAGTGATGAAGATCAGAGCCGCAGGTTACGCAGCCACAGGAGGTCACGACGTGCTCCGCATTGTCGACCTCCCCATACGCGATCCGGGCGCAGGTGAGGTTCGGGTGAGGATCCACTACTCAGGCGTCAACCCGACCGACTGGAAGACCCGCATCGGCGGCATCCACATGCCGATCCCCGACGGGCAGGTTCAGGTTCCGCACCTCGACGGCTCGGGGATCGTGGACGCCGTCGGCCCGGGGGTCGAGGACCTCGTGCCGGGGGACAGGGTGTGGTTGTGGCTCGTCGCCTTCAAGCGCTTGGAGGGGACCGCGCAGGAGTACGCCACGGTTCCGGCCCGACTGGTCCGCCCGCTGCCCGACACGGCTTCTCTGGAGTTGGGCGCCGGCCTCGGGGTCCCCTTCATCACCGCTCATCACGCGCTGACACTCCGTGCCGGAGGCCCGACTCAGCTCGGACCGGGGGTGCTCGCAGGGGTCACCGTGCTGGTCGCGGGGGGAGCCGGTGCCGTCGGCAATGCTGCGATCCAGCTGGCGACGTGGGCCGGTGCGAGTGTGATCACGACCGTCAGCAGCGAAGCCAAGGCCCGCCTTGCGAGGGCCGCCGGCGCCCGGATGGTGGTGAACTACCGCACGCAGGACGCCGCCGCCGAGATACGGCGACTCGCGCCGGACGGGGTGGACATCGTCGTTGAGGTCTCGCCGTCCACCAACGTCGGCCTGGACCTCGCGGTCCTCGCGCCGCACGGGCTGATCGTCGTCTACGCCAACAACGGCGGCGACGACGTCACCATGCCGGTCCGATCCCAGATGAATCTGAGCGTCACCTGGCACTTCGTGCTGCTGTACAAGATGACCGACGCCGTTCTCGACAACGCCGTCGCATCCATCGACAGGGCCCTGGCAGCCGGGGTGATCGGCGGGGGCGAAGCCAGAGGGTTGCCCGTCCACCACTATCCGCTGGAGCGAATCGCGGATGCCCACAGGGCAGTGGAGTCCGGAATCGTCGGCAAAGTTCTCCTTGACCTGTCCGCATGACGTCCCTGCCCGAACCGGCTGGAACTGCCCGCCCAACACATCGGCGCTCGCACGAGCGGCCGTCAATCGCAATACCGGAGGTATGAGGAAATGAGCTTGAAGAACCAGGATGTGGCTGCGGCCACGTCGGTGAAGGAAGACATCGAGTTTCGCGCCGACAGCGGGGTCATACTGCGTGGCTGGGTGATGACCCCGGACTCCGAGGGTCCGCATCCCACCATCGTGATGACCCCTGGATTCTCTTCGTCGATCACCCGCCTCGAACCTGTCGCTGACGCCTTCGTCGCTCGGGGGTTCGGAGTCCTGCTGTACGACCAGCGGACGTGCGGTAGCAGCGACGGGGAGCCGCGCCAGGACGTCGATCCTGTCGCACAGGACCGGGACATGCAGATGGCCCTGTCCTTCGTGGAGCAACATCCAGCGCTCGACAGCGACCGCATCGGCCTGTGGGGCTCAAGCTACAGCGGGGCAAACGTGCTCGTCGTGGCCGCCATGGACCGCCGGGTGAAAGCTGTCGTCAGCCAGGTGCCCTTCATCTCTGGTTACGACCAGTTCGTACTGGGAAACGGCGAAGGCGCGCTCGCCGCGATCAACGACAACATGGACAAGGACAGGCAAGGAAGGCTCAAGGGTGAGGAGCCTGGCCGTGTCCAGCTGGTGCGGATGCCGACCGATCCGGCTGACCAAGCCGTCCTCTTCGAGGACCCGGCGGACTACGAGTACCTTGTGGGCGGTCCCCAAGGCCCCGCCGAGGGATGGATCAACAGCGTGACCATCCGATCGACCGGACGGGCGCTGGCGTATGACGTGCGTCCGTTCATGCGCCGCATCAGCCCGACGCCCCTGATGATGGTCGTCGCCGGCGACGACCAGACCACTCCGCCTTCGCTCGCTCTGGAAGCCTACGATGCGGCGCTTGAGCCCAAGGAGCTCGTGATGATCTCCGGGGGACACTATGGGGTGTTCTGGCCTCACCTTTCCCGGGATCTTGTCACCGACGCCGCAGCCCGTTGGTTCGAGACCCATCTGGGCAAGGGCACGCATTGAGTGGTGGTGGGTCGGAGACCGGCCGGCGAGGTCGCCCGGAGGTTCGGGGTCGGCTTCGCCGGCGACCTCGCGGTCGGAAGGCGACGCCAGAGTTCGGCGCGTGACTCGGCAGCTCACCGAGCTCGTCGCCGAGCGCACCGACGCCGAACGCGACACGGCTCCGCGTCTGATGGCCGACGTGGTATCCGCCGCGCTGCGGACGTCCGTCGAGATGTGGGCAGCGGGTGATACCGACGTCTCGCTGCCCGATCTGGTCCGCGAGAGTCTCACGCAGCTGCGTGCCGGGCCGCCGCGGCGCGCGTACTCGCGTCGGCCGACGACTACCCCATCGGCTCCGTCGCACCGGCTTTATAACCGTCCCCACTCTCGACGCCGACCACCGGCCGGGTGGCCAGACGATTCCGTACACCCTCGATGAGGGGAAAGAACGAGGACCCGATGAGTGCCTTCCACCCCGATCTCGCACGAGGTCGCTTTATCCCCAATGTGTCCGTCGGACGCCTGTCGTCGCGCATCGTGCGGAGCCGGAAGATACGCCCGACCGATCCAGGGACGGGCGTCACGGTTCAGGAGCTGGTCGTGCCCGGGCCGAAGGACGCACCGCCCGTCTCGCTTCGCGTCTTCCAGCCGACCGGCTTGAAGGCAGCGGCTCCGGCGCTGCTCTGGATACACGGAGGCGGGACGATCCTCGGCGCACCCGAGCTGGACGACCGTACGAACATCGCCTTCGCCCGCGAGCTCGGCATCACCGTCGCCGCGGTTCGTTATCGACTGGCGCCGGACCACCCCGCGCCCGCCGCGGTCGAGGACGCCTACGCCGCGCTGCGTGGACTGGCCGAGCGCGCGGGCGACCTGCACATCGACATCGATCGCATCGCGATCGGCGGTGCCAGCGCAGGCGGCGGAATCGCCGCGGCCCTCGCGCTGCTCGCCCATGACCGGGCCGAGATCCGGCCGGTGTTCCAACTGCTCCTCTACCCCATGCTGGACGACCGTACGACGACGAGAACCGACCTGGACACCCTCAAGGTGCGCCTCTGGACGCCCAAGAGCAACCGGTACGCCTGGTCGTCCTACCTCGGCGACGCCGTCGCGGGCCCGGACGTCTCCCCGTACGCGGCCGCGGCCCGCCGCGAGGATCTCACCGGTCTTCCTCCGGCCTGGATCGGCGTCGGCACCCTCGATCTCTTCCACGATGAAGACGTCGAGTATGCGCGTCGGCTGAGTGACAGCGGCGTCCCCTGCGACCTCGATATCATTCCCGGCGCTTTCCACGCCTTCGACTTGGTGTTTCCCAAGGCCGAGGTCTCGCGGGAGTTCTGGCGCCGGCAGGCACGGGCGCTTAAGGGCGCACTGTGGGCCGACCGAAAGTGAAGGCAGATCGACATACAGATCGCGGAGAGGGTTTTCGTCCTCACGGCGGCGGTAACGGGATCGGGCGGGAAGCGGTGCTCGGACTCATCTCCCGCGGTGAGCGCGTAGCTGCCGTCGATCTCAGGAACCGGTCCGCCACGTCGTTGCTGGTACCGAGCGCCCCGTTCAAGGCGTTGGCCTGCGGCTGCGGGAGCGTACTGATCCGCTCCGTCACCGGCCACAGCAGTTCGTGCAGTGCGGCGAACGCCAGCCCCGACTCCAGACGAGTACCGCGACATCTCAGGACGGTGAAGTCCGCGGCGGCTGACTCGGCCACGTAGTCGAGCAGGGCGGTCTTACCGATGCCGGGTTCACCCCACAACATCATGATCGCTCCGGATCCCTGACGGGCACCGTCAAGGATCCGGTCAAGGGCTGCCTGCTCCGGGCGCCGTCCGTACAGGTCCATTTGCTTGAAAATTTAAAGGGCTGCGGTCACCCGGAGCCACTGCCGGCCACCCGAGTTCAACGACACCAGGCCATATCTTGACGGACACGGTGACGGACACGGTGACGGATCCGCTTCCCTCGGTTCCTTCGTAGCGTCGGGCGTGATCAGTGCACTCGCGCCCCACCGCAGGGGGAAGACATGGTGACGGCGATCCGGGGTCGGGAGCGTCGGCAGGACAGTGGCTCAGCTCGTTGTGCCGGACGCCGCGATCGCCGCGGCGGCCACGGACCCGAAACCGAGGCTGCGCCACACCGCCGTCCCGACCGTCGGCCGCGTCAGCACGTTACGCCGCGTCGCCCCGCCCGGCCCTCGGTAAGCAGCGCTGCGCACCCAGCCGGCCGGCTGACCCGCTCGTCCGTCAAGCCGATCGGGGCCTCGAAGCAACAGCAAGGAGAAGCACGACATGACCACGCGTCTGCCAGACCTGGTTCTGGGCGTCGCCTCTGCCAGTTCAGGGCGCCCCGACGAACACGCCTCCCTGACGAACCGTCAGGATCACCCTTGGAGCGAACGATGACGCAACCCAGCACGATCAGCGTGGAGCGGCTGACTCCAGGAATCCGCAAGATCACATTCTCGAATCCACCGGTGAATCTCATCGTCGGCGAGACCGTGTCCCGACTGGTTGAGGTCGTCACGGAGCTGAGCGAGGACCCGCAGGTTCACGTTGTCGTCTTCACCAGCAGTACACCCGGCTACTTCTTCAACCACTTCGATCTCGGCCGGGCTGCCGACTTCATGCCGTCCGATCCGGAGGCGACGCCGGCGTGGACCGATCTCGTGATACGGCTGTCCACAGCTCCGTTCATCAGCATCGCGTCCATCCGCGGACGGACCAGGGGCGGCGGGGACGAACTGGCCCTGGCCTGCGATCTGCGCTACGCCAGCCGCGAGCACGCGGTGTTCGGCCAGCCCGAGGTCGGCGGCGGGATTCTTCCCGGCGGCGGGGGCACAGAACACCTGCCCCGACTCATCGGACGGGACCGGGCACTCGAAGCCATCCTCAGCAGCAATGACTACGACGCCGACACGGCAGAACGCTACGGATGGGTGACCCGCACCGTCGCCGACGCCGAGCTGGACGGCTTCGTGGACGGTATGGCAACCCGGCTGGCGTCCTTCGACAAGGCGGCGCTGGCAGCCGCCAAGGCTCAGGTCAACCGGGCTACGCTCCCGCCCGATGCCGACCTGCGAGCGGCCTACACGCAATTCCTGAGCTCCATGACCTGGCCAGGAGTCCAGGCATTCCAGCCCCAGTTCGAGAAGCTCGCTGCCGAAAAGGGTCCCGAAGAGCTGGAACTCCGCTTGGGCCACTACCTCGGCATCGCACGTCAGGAGAGCCGGTGAACACCGACTGCGAAAACCCGTTCGCGACCAGCGGCTGACGCCTCCGGGATCACCTCCAGCGCCACGATCACAACGGCCTCCACCTGTTCGACACCGACGACCGGCGGGCGGCCGGGCCGAGGCTCGTCGACCGGACCGTCCAGCCGCTCAGCAAGACCCGTAGCCATGTACGGACCGTGTTCGCGAAATGTGGAGGTGCCTGGTGACCTCGACGATGGATGGAACATCAAAGCGCAGGCCCGCACACGCCGGCTACACCCACTACCCCACCCACACCGCCTGACGAAGAACCCCGGCACTCGAGGGGGCACCGCCCTCCTTAACCACCCGGATGCGGACCGGTGCGACCTCGCCAAGATCGCAGCCAACCTGCGGGTTGCGGTAGCGGGCGGGTCATCACTGCCCGTCGAGGTCCTCACCGAGTTCGAGAAACGCTTCGACGTCCCGATCCTGGAGGGTTTCGGCATGTCGGAGACCAGTGGGGTGGCCACCTTCAACCACCGGGACCGTCCCCGCAAACAGGGCTCGGTCGGCCTGCCGCTCTGGGGTGTCCAAGTCCGAAGTGGTGCGTGAGGACGGCATCGAGGCCGCCGTCGACGAGTGCGGCGGGTGATGCGAGGACCGGCAGTCTCGGTCAACTGCTCGTCGTCCGCTCGCGGTCTTTCCCGTACCGCACCCCACGTTTCCCGGATCTTTCTCGGATCGCCGGGCGTGACCACTTGCCATCGACCGACGACCACTCTATGGTCGTACGAACGTAAGTCAAACGATCGTAATCCAATGACGTAAGGAGCCTGTGATGGCGACAACTCGGCCGGTGGCGCTCGTGACGGGTGCCACATCGGGGATCGGCAAGGAGACGGCCCGCGCCCTCGCCGCGGCGGGGTTCGAGGTGATCGGGACCGGCCGCAGGACCTCCCAACTCACCCCGCCCGCCGGGGTGACCTACCTCGATCTCGACGTGGCCAGTGACGACTCGGCCACCGCCGCGGTGGCAGCGGTGATCGACCGGTTCGGGCGGATCGACGTCCTGGTCAACAACGCGGGCGTCGGCTCGGCGGGCGCCGTGGAGGAGAACTCCGTCGCCCAGGCCCAGAGCGTCCTGAACATCAACGTCCTCGGTGTCATCCGTATGACGAAGGCGGTCCTGCCGCACATGCGCGCCCAGGGCGGCGGACGCGTCATCAACGTCTCGTCCGTCCTCGGGGTCGCCCCCCAGCCCTTCATGGCCCTCTACGTCGCCTCCAAGCACGCCATCGAGGGCTACTCCGAGTCGCTGGACCACGAGGTCCGCGAGCACGGCGTCCGGGTCCTGATCGTCCAGCCCGCCTACACCAAGACCAGCTTCGATGCCAACGCCGCGCAGCCCGACACCCCCCTTGCCCTGTACGCGGAGCGACGGCGCGACTTCGACGAGATGATCGCGCAGGCGATGAAGGACGGCGACGACCCCGCCGTCGTCGCCAAGGTGATCGTCACCGCGGCCACCGACAAGAAGCCGAAGCTGCGCTACACCGCCGGCCCGCTGGCCTCACGCGTCAGCGCGGCGCGCCGCCTCGTCCCCGCCGGGACGTTCGACAAGCAGATCCGCAAGACCAACCGCCTGCCCGGATGACATCCCGGTCCGGCTTCAAGGGTGCCGGTTCCGCCCGGATGTCTCCGATGTACCCGACATCTCTGATGTCGCCGAAAGTCCATTGATCAGTCACTCGTTGATTCACCGAGGAGAGTCATGCAGCAGCAACGCCAGCAAACGGTCCGGCGCAGTGCATCGAGCGCAAGGCGTTTTCTGAAGAAGAACGTCGGAATCGCGCTGGCGGTCACCGCGACGGCGGCCGTCCTGGGGGCGGCGCCGTCCGCGTCCGCAGGGACGGGACACTCGTACAGCGGATCCGTTGTCACCGATGTACGGACAGAGGCGAAGTTCGACTACGCCGTCGGCGAGATCCCCGAGAACATCACCGTCAACCCCGACGACGGCTCAGTGACCCTGTCCATGCTCGGCAGTTGCGCGGTGTGCGAGCGCACCCATGGACCGCAGCTGATGCGTATCTCCGCGTCCGGAGAGCGCACCGTGCTCGTCACCGGGCAGGTGGGTGAGGCGATCAGCGGCAACACCCGTGGCAGTGACGGCACCGTCTACTACAGCGTGTGGGCCCCGGGCAACGCGGCCAGGAACGGCGTGTACAAGCTGCTTCCGGACGGTACCCCTCAGCGCATCGCCGCTCTGCCCGCCGACTCGGGCCCCAACGGGCTGGCCATCGACCCGGCCGGACGCACCCTCTACATCGCGGACAGCTTGAAGGGCATCATCTGGTCTGTTCCGGTCTCGGGCGGATCGGTGACCCCGTGGCTGACCGATGCCGCTCTCGCGCCTGTGCCGACCGAAGCCCTGCCGATCGGTGCCAACGGGCTCAGGTTCCACAACGGCGCTCTGTGGGTCAGCAACTTCAACAAGGGAACACTGCTGCGGGTACCGGTCACCCCCGCCGGCGCGGCCGGTCCCATCCGCGTTGTCGCGGGCGGCCTGCCCAACATCGACGATTTCAGCTTCCTGACCTCCCGGTCCGATGTGGTGTTCGTGGCGCAGAACGGCTCCTCCTCGCAGAACGGTCCGGACAGGATCGTGGTGGTCTACCCGAACGGCACCTACAAGGCCGTTCTGACCAGCGCGGACGGTCTCGCCTCGCCGTCGGCGACCGCAGTTCGCGGCAACCGGTTGTACATCACCGACGGCGGGGTCCCCGAGCCCCACGACCCGAAACTGCAGACCGGGAGGATCAACTTCGCCGCTCTCCTTGCAGGCGCGGCACACTGACCTGACCAGGGCGGCAGCCGGGACGCAAGTCCCGGCTGCCGCGATGGAGGAACGCATCGTGCGGTACACGAAAGAACACAAGCGGGAGACAAGGCAGCGGATCATCGCGACGGCCGGTCGCCGGCTCAAGCGGGACGGCATCGACGGCTCCGGAGTCGCGACGCTCATGAAGGACGCGGGCCTGACCAACGGCGCCTTCTACACCCACTTCGCATCCAAGGACAGCCTCGTCGCCATCGCGATCGCCGACCAACTGCACACACTGAACGCGAACATCGTCGCGCAGGCGGAGCCCGGCCCGGCCGGCCTCGAACAGATCGTGCGCTGGTACCTGTCGGCCCACCACCGGGACAACCCCGGCGACGGCTGCCCCAACGCCGCCCTGCTCGACGAGATCGGGCGCTGCGCGGACGTAACCAGGCAGGCGTACACCGACGGCGTGCTGGTTTTCATCGACGGCATCGCCGCCCGCCTGGCACCCCACGATCCGCCGTCGGCGCGTCTGAAGTCACTCAGCCTCCTCGGCCTGATGGCCGGGACGCTGCAGCTCTCCCGTGCCCTGACCGACCGGCAGCTCTCCGACGAACTCCTCGAACAGGGCATCCGCAACGCCCTCGCACTGCTGGATGCCGAGCAGCACAACTGAGACGCCATCCGCGTATCGATCACGGGGCTGGTCTGGTCGAACAGGGTTCCTGATCGGGTGATCGCGCGAGGGTCGGCGCATGACAGCAGGGTCTCTTGGCAGTTCGAGGGTGCGAACCGAACCGATCGCCAGGAGGCCCTGTTGCCGCCGCCCGCCGCCCGCCGCCCGCCGCCCGCCG